>JAEOTU010000194.1 GCA_016839665.1 Candidatus Hodarchaeota archaeon | reverse complement strand
TTCCAAAGTTTCCTGAGACCGCGTTAATCCCCATGTTTCGATCTTTATTTGGCATCTTATTGATATAGGTTAATGCTAGAGGGTGATATGTTGATAGTGCGATACCTAGGATTATAGATCCTAAGGCCAAGTCGAAAAAGGAGTTCGCAAATGACATGATTATTCCAAAGACTCCGATCCCAATGATTCCTCCCCATATCAAATGTTTATTCCAAGTAGGATTTCGGTCCCCTATCCACCCAATCAAAGATGAGAGGAAAACCAATAATATCATTGGGATAGAACCTAAGAGGCCTCGTTCTGTTTGAGTGAGAGTAATGTCTGTTTGGAGATAGATTAATAAGGCAGGAGTTAAATAATTCCCTACATGGTTACAAAAATGGCCTATGCTTGTCCAAGATAGAATTTCTTTTTCCATTTTCAAGGGATGTCTCTCTGTTGTCATTTTTAACTATTCTTTAGGTATTTTCACCTTGAAGAAAAGGATTATAAAAACGAACTGCATGAGGATGCCAAATGAAATATTTATCAAAAATCGATTTTTAGAGACATTCTCTACTGATTGGAAGGTAATAACTTGGAGAGCCACATAAAATGTCAGTAAATATGAAAATTCGGGTATCCTTACTTTCATTTATGTCATTAGCTCATTGGATTCATCACGTCGAGTTATACGCTTTCCCTGCTATGCTCATCCTCATTTCACAAGATATCCCGATGAGTTATCTTGAAATGGGAATTTTAGGCTCGTTACCTACCCTGATAATGGCATTAACCTCACCATTGATCGGTCATTTTAGTCGAAATGCTCGTGTTGGATTTATAATTGTTTTACTCGGCATTTTCTTATTTGGAGTTTCCTCCGTCATGTTCTCCATATCTGAGGATTTCTTAAGCCTTCTTATTGGAAATGTTCTATTAGGACTTGGTTGTACAACGTTTCATCCCGTCGGTCTGGGAGTTTCGGCAAATTCCTTTACAGGGCAGGATAGAGGGAAAGCTATGGCTGTTAATCATGCAGCAGGCGTGATTGGCACAGCAATGTCCCCTCTTGGAACTCTAGGTCTTGCTATATTTGTTTTTAATGATTGGAGGTCTACATTTGTTTTACTTGGTCTCGGGTGTTTTGCTCTAATGATTCTTATGACAGGCTGGGTGGTTTTACAAAGATTAATTCCAAAATATCTATCTGTAATTAAAGATAGTGATGTAGATATTCAAGAGAATGTGAAAAATAATGTATCAAAATCTGATTATAAAAATTGGATTCTAGTGACCCTCGGTGTCTTATTGATTGTTAGTGCTTTTAGAGGTGGTGTTTATCGATTAATCAGTTTTTTCACTGTTACTCTTTTACGAGACTTTTATGGAGTCGGATCTTTCGAAGCTGGCGTCATGACAAGTTTTATTTTGTTACTCGGATCTGGAACCGATGTTTATGGAGCATATGTCAGTGATAAATCTGGTGCTTATGGTCGAGTGAGAATTATTTTAGTTTCCGCAATCGGAACTGGGATAGCAATTTTGAGTTTAATTCTTCTTACTGAATATTTCCCAGAAATTGGGGCTATCCTACTAGGATTCTCGTTCTTTGCTATTTGCTTTTATCTTGCTGGAGGAACTCTTCAGGCTCTGATGAGTGATCTAGTTCCTCGAGAATATAGAACATTTTTCTATTCAATTGTCTTTTCACTAGGGTTAGTGGTGAGCTCTATAGCCCCAACTGTGTTTGGTGCTTTGTTAGATCTTTTCCAATCACCAATCGGAGGTTTTGCATTTATGTTCATTTTAATTGGTAGTTCATTTCTTGGAACATTACTTTTTCAAAAACGATTAGCATTTGCTTTAAAAAATGATCTAATTTCCCCTTAAACAGGTGGAAGGTATTGGGAAGACAAAAAGTATTCTTAGTAGCAGCATTAATTTTAACTTTCAACATGAGTCTTATAGTAGTTCTTGAAAATATCGATAATACGCAACATTTGCAATCTTCTGATCAAACTTCACGTCGTCAGATGCGTTCCACAACCCAGTACATAGATCACGATCCAATTTATATTATAGACAATAGTGATTTCATCAATCAAGCTAATTTAAATGGATGGTTGGGTAATGGATCAGTTTCAAATCCATATATTATCAGTGGAATTAGTATTACTGGTAAAGGGGAAGGCATCCCTGGAGACCCTTTTGACCCTCCATCTGTCAACATGTCAGATCCTTTCCGATTCTTGATCAATATCAATAATACAAATTTACATTTTTTAATAAGCGATAGCCTTTTGGTTGGTGCAGGAAGATATTCAATTTTTCTCTATAATGTGAGTAATGCTCGAATTAATGGGAATAAGATCACCAAGAGCAATTGGGATGGACTTCGATTAGAATATACTGAAAATTGTACCGTTTACGACAATAGAGCGTACAATAATAGTTTAAGGGGGATTGACCTCAGAAACTCAAACAATATCGAGGTCTATAATAATTCTGGGTATAACAATGGTGTAAATGGGTTTTATCTTGGTAGATCTAGAAATAACACTATTAACAATAACTTTGCTTATAATAATCTATGGCATGGGATAAGTGTTGCTGATTATTCTCATGATAATACCATTATTAATAATACTGCGTACAATAATTCTATGGAAGGAATAGGTCTTTGGGATTCCAACAATAATAAAATCCGCAATAATTCGGTCTATGATAACAATTTGTGTGGTATCTATCTGTATTCTTCAATTAGCAATACGATTTCCAGTAATACAGTTTTCAATCAAGGTTGGGAAGGTATTCAACTTGATGAATATTCCTCTATCAATAATATTTTCAACAATTCGCTCTACAATAATTTCAATGGAATAATTCTTTATAGTGCCAGTAGCGTTACCATTGAGAATAATACGCTTTTTGACAACAGGTATAATGGAATTACTCTCATAGATTCAGCGAGGAATAGTATTATTCACAATTTCATTTTTTACAACGGTGAAAATGGGATATTTCTTGATGAATCCTCCCATCATAACTTAATTGTTAATAATTCCATCTTTAATAATGAAGGATATGGAATTCTAATTGGATCTTCTGATAACACTTTTTCTGGCAATAATTTTTCCAACAATCAACGAGGCGAAACCCAAACGGTAACCTACCCTTCGTGGTCTGATTTGACTGCATCTCTATATACAGTTTTAATTGGTCTAATTGTAATAGGATTAGTAATATTTCTCGGCATAAGCATTGGTGCTATTATTATTCGCAGAAGTAGAACTAGAGTAAAATCTCAAGTGGTGCATTATTCAGCCTTGAGAACGAGTCAAAGAAGACCCCAAATGCAGACTAGGACTGAATCTGGATTTTGTTTTAATTGTGGTTCTCAAATTCCCCCGAAAGCAAAATTTTGCAATTTATGCGGAACTTCTTTAAAAGAGATGGCTGACAAGCGAGTGAAAACCAAATCAGATCCTTTCTATTCTGATGATTTCGAAAAACCTGAATCAGATTTTTTGTCTGGTTACGAGAAAGTGACTTGTCCCGTATGCGGAAATATAACTGATCAGATAAAATGCGAAGACTGTGGGACACAATTAAAAAAGTGGAAATAACACTGGATTTTGGTTATTTCTGCGCAATAATCAGCCATTCAGCTTTCATACCATCAGGCGAAAGATTCTGTCTACCTCTCAAAAGACGCGGGGAGATAATGGTATCATATCCGAATTCTACTATTTTTAACTT
>JAEOTU010000193.1 GCA_016839665.1 Candidatus Hodarchaeota archaeon | reverse complement strand
TGAAAAAAAATTGGGAACACCTGCAAAATTATTTTTCAAATCAGAATTTTTTAGTCCAACTGGGAGTCATAAGGTCAATACTGCTCTAGCTCAAGCCTATTATGCAAAACAAGAGGGATTCGAGAGACTTACTACGGAAACGGGTGCTGGTCAATGGGGTAATGCTCTCGCTTATGCTGCCAGCCTTAATGATTTAGATTGTACGATCTTTTGGGTTCGAGCTGTCTACCGTTGGAAAGAACAAAGATTGAAATTTATGCAAATGTATGGTGCAGAGGTATATGCTTCTCCCAGCAATAAAACAGAGTTTGGGAAAAAACTCTACATGGAAAACTCAAATCATAACGGTTCGTTGGGAATAGCTATTTCTGAGGGATTAGAGGAAGCCAAAAAAGATCCAAAAGCTGTGTATTGTCTTGGTTCAGTATTGAACCACGTTATGCTACACCAATCTATAATAGGTCTTGAAACTAAAAAGCAAATGGAACTTGCTGGAGAATATCCTGATGTTGTAATCTCCTGTCTTGGTGGAGGAAGTAACTTTAGTGGTATTGCTCTACCCTTCATGCACGATGTCCTTACAAAGAAGTCAGACATTAAGTTCATTGCTTCTCAAAGCCAAGCAGCTCCTAACTTACAAGGTGAGTACAAGTACGACTTTGCTGACCATGCAGAGATGACTCCAATGTTGAAAATGTACACTCTTGGACATCAAGTAACGATGGTGCCAATTAGAGGAGATGGTCTTAGATATCATGGTTGTTCACCAATACTAAGTTTATTAAGACACCATGGATATATAGATACAGTAGCTTATCCAGAGGACGAGAAACACGTCTTTGAAATGGCTAGAAAATTCGTGAAGGCAGAAGGTTTTTTACCAGCTCCTGAATCAGCATATAGCATCGCATGTGCTATAGATGAAGCATTAAAGTGTAAAAAGGAAAATGAGGAAAAAACCATACTTTTTAACGTGAGTGGACACGGATTCATGGATATGGATGGTTATTCTGAAGTTCTAGGTTTAACAAAACAACCAGATAGGGCATGAAACTGGAGATTTATTTTCCAATTTGCGAATTATTCCTGGTTTTGGAATTTTCCGCTATTTATATTCAAGATTAGCCTAAAGAAGGTAATAGTTGCTAAAGAGAAATTTCTCTTACAACAATTTCCTTTTTTGTAACTAGATTTCCTCCCTGTGAAATTTAGCTATCCTGGTTTTTTCATGCGATTAGTCTTCGTGAAATATAATCAGTCAGTTTTTTGTTTCGTGGGATTCTGGTTACAAATGCATCCATGCTACACTCATTACACTTCAAACGGAGTGTACCATGATTTACGATTGTAGTGATGGTATGTGAGTGACACCAAGGACATACAAGCTCCAGTTCGGCCCGATGATGAAGATCTACATTCTCTTCGATTTCGATTGTCATTTTTTTACCTCCATTACGTTTATTGGATGGAAAACTTCCCTTTTAGGGTTTGCTTTCCGATATAGCTAAGCTATATTACACCGACCATATTACGGTGAGGCATTCCTGCATACAGGTGCGACCTAACGAAAATAGGTGGCAGATAATATTTTTTGAAAACTTACTATAAAAATGTTATGATATGTGACGGATTTTGTAATAAGCTACAATTTTTCGTTTTTGAACCCCTAGTGATTAATTTCATTCAAGACATCTAATTCACTTTTAACGGTTTCTATGGGTGAAACTTCTTCAGAATTTCCTTGAGATTAATCTTTGATATTAATGTTTCTTATAGGTAAAAAGTACGATTCCTCCAATCGTTTTATAATCGATACCATATCTGAAAATGAATGACATCAGGGATCCTTGAGTGAGATTAGTTGGTACAATGATAATTCCGAATATATCTTTTGAATCAGCACTATTAATGGAAATCTTAAAATTAATGACAAAGATTCTTAGAATATTAGCATCAAAACTTTTATTTCAACTTTATAAATAAATTGTCCTTTCATATGATATTTAAAAAACAATGTCGGACGTTTCACTCTATTTTCGGCATAAGAATTGTTTAATTCTCAAATGTTATAACATTGAGAGAAATTCAAGATTTCGTAACAATGTAATTTGTAACAAATTACTACGGGAATTGTAATCAATAAATAGAAAAATGAAGGTACATTGTAATATTCTTTATATTTTGGAGGAAATTTTATATTATTTTTCCCATGTGATGATATTACAGTCTCATTTAGGATTGAACATTATTATCCATTTATAGAATTTTTCCAGACTACTTGAAACCGTGTTATTACTATGGCAACTCATCGCCAAATATTTAGCAATTTCGCTTTAATTGGAGAAGATCTCACCTTAATGAAGAATGTGATAATTGAGATAGACAACTCTGGTAGAATTTCCAATATTACAACTAACACTCCACGAGACGAATGTGATGAAGAATCTTCATTTACACATCATTTACTTATACCTAAGTTCATTAATTCTCACACCCACATTGGTGATGCGGGTCTAAAAGACCAAGCATTCGGAATGTCTCTAAATGAAGCTGTGGGGGCAAATGGTCATAAATATCAGATCAAAAAAGTAACTAGAAGCCGTCGAATTGCTGCTATGAGGGGAGCTATTATAGAAATGATCGAAAATGGGACTTCAGCATGTTATGACTTCAGAGAAGGGGGAATAAATGGGATCAATGAGCTTCAGGAAGCAGCAATAGATCTTCCAATTGATCTTCACATATTAGGACGTCATAACTCTAAAACTGATTTAAAAGATGTTCTTTTAAGATGTGATGGATTGGGCTTATCTAGTCCAATATTTTTTTCTCAAGAGGAGTTAAAGACTATTCGCCTTCAAACCTCCTCTCCAAAAAGAATTGTGGCAACACATATTGGAGAAGAACCACAGGTAATTCAAGATTCATTAGAACAATTTGGGCTTTCAGATCTTAATGTCGCTTTAAAATACCTTGATCCGTCGATTCTGATTCATTTAACAGTACTTGGTGAAACTGACCTTCTTGAAATACCCTCATCTAAATATATCGTTTTTTGCCCCCGGTCCAACGCATATTTCGGATTAGGGTTTCCACCGATCGATTTCTTTTTAGATAAAAATCATTTAATTGGACTAGGAACCGATAATGTTATGACAATGGCCCCGAATATGTTAGAAGAACTGCGATGGCTCGTGTTACGTTTAAAAGAGCGTGGCATCTTGATCGACCCGATCCAAGCTTTAAAACTCATTACCGTCAATCCTTCTAAAGCCTTGAAATTGCATACAAGCTGCATTCAAAATGGATATTGGGCAGATCTATTGTTACTTGATCTTCAAAGTAGTAGAACCATGTTTGGAAAAGACCCTATAATGACTCTGCTCTTTCGTTGTCATCTTCCAGAGGATATTTCTCTCAATCTCTACCATGGAGAAGTTGTTTCTAATGATCTCTGTTAAACCCAATTTCAATCGTCCTTTTGTTTTTTTATCAGTAGCAACCAGTCTTGATGGTCAAATTGCATCAATAAATGGTGATACTCTTCTGTCTAACTCAAAAGACTGGATTCGTGTTCATCAATTGAGAGCTGAATGTGACGCAATAATGGTGGGAAGTGGGACCATTAAAGCTGATGATTCAAAATTGACAGTTGATGAAGAATTAATTCGTCAAACAATCAAAAATCATCCAATTCGTGTTGTTGTAACCTCAAAAGGAAATATCCCGTTAAATTCCAGAGTTATTACATATAAACCAGACATCTTGACTATAATTGCTACAACCTCGCAATGTCCTCGCATACAAAAACAAAAACTTGAGAACAGGGGATGTGTAGTCCTTGAATGTGGAAATGGTCCTTTAACTAACCTTCACCACCTATTAAATGTGTTAAAAACACATTATCACGTTGAAAGATTAATGGTGGAAGGTGGAAGTGTTTTGAATGGAGAACTGTTAAATCAAAAGCTCATCGATGAAGTCCATCTAGCCATCGCGCCAGTGATTTGTGGCAACGGAGTACCGTTCTTCACCCTTCCTAATGAACTTCCTGAGTTTTCAAAGTCCCCTTTTTTTGAAATCCTCGACCTTAGCCAAATAGATGATATGATATGGCTTAGAATGTCAGTTCATTACCAACCAAGACAGATCCAGTAAATATTGACTCAATAAACAATTTTAATAGTATTACTGGACTCAGGAATATTAGTGAGAGCTAATAGTTTATCATCAATTGAAGTCGATATTCTTGATAAATGTAGTTAACCGAAAAGGAACGAAAATATCGCATAGATTATTCCAATGATTATAGCATGGTTTCCCTCGGGATCTATCGATTTGGCAGCGAAATACACTAAAGCAACACCCCAGATGAGGAAAAATATATCGACAAAGAAAAACATATCCCCTATTATGCCAACAGGAGCGCTCATGAGTGAAAAGTCAAGTATGTCATCGATGATGAGCGTTGATGGTTGAATAAAAATAAAATAAGCTACAAGTCGAATTAATTCATTGAAAATTCTTGGTAGAAAACTCCATCCTATAACTGTAGCCATTGTTTTAAAGTTTCTTTCATGGGAGGGGACTTGGGATGAAATGATTGCATGTAATATCCAGAGTACTGCACTGGCGATAACCCAACTAACGATGAACCCAAATGGAGTGAAAAATGCCGTAAGCATCATGAAAAATTGCATGTACTCTCCCATATCAAATCCTTCCATCCCTGATAAGCCAAAACTTTCCATAAAAGTATCTGAGAATTGAATATTAATTTTTGAATTAAGTACAAATAAAGTAACCCCCGCAATAATTCCAACAATAATAACTATTAGAAAAGGTTGACCAATATTCGGTCGTTTAGCAATTCGTGGCATTTCCACTTGAGGAGAAATCAACACTCCTTGAAAATGCTGAGTAAATGGAAGGGGTGGTTCTGTTTTAATCCTTGGAGGTCCATAAGAAGTTGGATAGCCTGGGGAGACCCTATCTGTAACTGCTGGAGGAATAGGAGTATAGCCAGAAGAGGGTTTAGTACTAACGATGCCTGTTGAATCAACAGGTGGAACCTGAGACCCGCAGTGAGCACAAAAAGTAGCTCCTTCGAGTAATTTTTGTCCACAGTTTCCACAAAATCTAGGGGTTGTTTTCTGAAAATCATCACTCATGAAAACCATCTCTTATCCGAAAATTCGGAGTGAAATACTATTATAAGCATGAAAGACTTGAATTAAAAACCTTATTTATGAGATTTCTTATTTCAGTCATTTTTAAGGTTAAGCCTAGTGGAATTTTATTTTTTATTACAATTGTCTTAGTCTTATCATTAAAAACATTAAGGGTTATTGATTTTAAATTTAATAAATTTCTTCTTAACATTCTATAAAGACATTTGAAGAAAAATAAAGAGGATCCTATGTAGGGGAGAAGTGTCAATTAAAGCTTGTGATGGGAATTTAAAAAAGAGAGAATTATATTGAACGATCTTTCAAAACAACAATCGTAAATCCTGCAGCTTCATCAGGAGTAATAATTATTTCAGATTTGGGCATTTCTATATATACGCTTTGAAGGCGTCCATGGTCGAGAGCATCTGAAACACTACGCACCTTTTTCGTTAATGCTGCCACATGAGCTGATACTCTTTCTGCGTCTGATTGTGGAAGATTACTTTGGAGGGGTAACCCATCCTCATCACATACTAATATTCCTTTAACCCCACGTCGAGCTGCTAATCGTTTGATTGTGTTTTGCAACACAGAGGGAATTACATATTCATCATCAGACATGATTACTTTCCTCTTTATTCTTTTGATGCTAAGGTCATCGTACTACTCTCCCGTTTTACTAATGCAATTATGATTATTTCGGATTTATAATC
>JAEOTU010000192.1 GCA_016839665.1 Candidatus Hodarchaeota archaeon | reverse complement strand
TTTAGGGAATCTGGAGAAGAAGGGCGTAAACTAGAAGATAAAGTAGTTGCCTTTGCTCGTGAAAATGACATCAGATTAATTGGGCCTAATGGCATGGGAATTGTTTCGATGCGTGTGCGATTAACTGCCGTAATGTGGCCCGTCGTAGGTCTGAAACAGGGTGGTATGACGTTTATTTCTCAATCAGGAAATATTGGCACAATTGGTATTTCAGTTGCTTCCCGCCGAGGTATAGGACTTAATACATATGTATCTGCTGGAAATATGGCCGATTTGAATATGAGCGATTATCTAGAATGGTTTGGAAAACATGATGAAAAAACCAAAGTTCTTGGCCTTTATGTTGAAGGTATCCAAGACGCTCGTCGTTTTGTAAAATTGGTAAAAGAAATATCCAAAAAAAAGCCAATAATCATTCTTAAGGCAGGAGGATCAAAAGCAGGTCGTCAAGCAGCTCTTTCTCATACAGGGGCTATTACAGGGGATGATGTCGTTTTTAGTAACATTCTAGCAAAATCTGGAGCGATATTAGTTAGATCACTAGAGGAGATGTTTGACTTAGTCTTAGCTTTCGTACAATGGTTAGAATGGGAATTTCCTAGAGGTAAAGTTGTTATTCTAACACGAGGTGGAGGATGGGGAGTAATGGCTGCCGATGCGTGTTCTAAATATGGAGTTAACTTATTACCACTGAGTAAAGACGCGTATGACAGCATTGATAAGCTTTTACCGCCGTATTGGTCTAAAGGAAATCCGATTGACACAGTTGCAGAGCTTAATTTGAACATTTTATCAGATATCATTAAAATTATTTTCGAAAAAATGCCAACCGTTGAGGCTATTTTCTTACTAGGAGTTGGAGGGATATCCTATCTCGCAAATTTGTACAAAAAATCTCCTCTAATCATTGAAGAGCATAAATCCCAGCTTGACTTCATCTCTGAGATGGAGGTTAACCTCTTTAAAGAAATTCTTAAGCTTTCTCAAAGTTATCATAAACCTATTCTAATTACAACCTTATTAACAGCATATAATTCACCTTCAATAGAATTTCTTGAATCGCAAAATTATCCAATCTTCCCCAGCCCCGAAAGAATGGTTCTAGCGTTTCGTTATATGGTTAGTTATTATCAATGGCGACAACGATTGTAGATTTCTAATCATTTTGATAGAACTTTGAAGTCATGGCTTGAGAAATTAATAATAAAGTTCCAATATCGGTTAAACCAAGACATAATAATAAAAGTCCAAGCCTCAGTTGATCTTCAAAGATATGTTGGCCAAGGCTTTCATACATTGAAATACCCACAAGTAATCCCCAATGGATGTTTTCATCTTGCTCTGAGGTCAGCATTTCATAAACCTCTTGAAATTCTTCTTTTGAGGCTTTTAGACAAGCATAAGAAAGACCTGCAAATCGCTTTATTCGTTGGTCATGCGATTGGAAGAAATGTGTGAAATCAAAAGCACTGTCATATTCTTTATTCATGAGAACGAATGTAAAAATCCGTAATAGCAAAAGAAACCGATCAAAATACCCTGAGCCTTGGTACTGAAATCCTTCTTCTACAAATGATACTAAATCACTCTTATTCTCTTCAGATTCGACAAAGAAACTAGCCATAACCCCTGCTGCTTTAATATCTAAAGAATTACAGTTTGACATTCCCCGTAAAATATCACCTACATTTTTGAACTTTTCAAGAATAGCTAGAATTTGAGCATAGTCAGTATCTAGTTCTTTGAGCTCTAATAAACTAGTGAGAATATTTTTCTGTTCTTTTGTCTCATAAAGAAGTGAGAAATATGTCAGAATTAACGCTAAGTCCGTACCGAATCTTGAATGAAATTCTAGCTTCTGTTGTATCATCTTTTTTAGTGTCTCAACTCGCTTTGTAGCTGGATGAATTAAAGGAAGAAGAAAAGCAGTACATATGACAACAAACCGTCTATTTTCTTTATTTAATAAATTGGGAACAATATTCTCATAGGTAAAATTAAATCCTTCGTCCGCTCTCCCAGTGTAAATGGCTGCTAATGTAAGTCCTATTAAATATAAATCTGGATTGATCATTTTGGGATCATAAGCATTAACAATCGTGGTGAAACTATCCTTCTGCGTTCCTGAAAACTTCGCAAGAAGACCTAAAGCGATTGAGTACCCTTGTTTTACAATGAAGTCTTGTTTTGCAATGTTTTTCTGAAAATTCTTGTATCTTTTCTTTAACAAATCATCTTTCCCAGAAAAATAGGCATTAGTAGCTAAAGCAATTGTTGCAGCCATCCTTGCAGTTGTAAGAGGATCATTCAACGATTTTTCTAAGGTTTTTTTCTGATCTATCCCCCCCTTTTTATCACTAAGTGTTGAAAATCCAAGACCTGAAATCGCTGCTCGTTTTATGATCAAGTTTTGGCTCTTTCTGGCCGTTCTTAGATACTTTAACTTAAATTTCCTTTCCAGTTGAGGATTAAAACCAATCGCTAATGCTAATGCTTCTTGTTTAGTAGTTGAAGAACTCTTTAAGAGTTCTTGAATATAAACAGAAAATTCCATTTCACTATCCAACTTAATAGAACTCAGTTATCAGATTATATTCAGGTATACCTACCATTTTACTAAAATAGTTTACTTATTCAGAATTTATTTGAATCCGAGAAGAGAGCTCCGTCTCATCTATCCAATTTCATGAAATTGGAATATGGAATAGAGAAACCTCCTTTTCAAGATTTTAATTCACATTATATCACCATTGTCGATTGAACGGAAGTTGGTTAATCCCATGGGTACATATCTTCCCTACCTTCGAGAGTTCGAGAAAAATCTCCTAAAGGAATTCTCAACAACAATTGAAAATCGGACTAATCCTATAATAGCAATAGGAGGATTCTCAGGAACTGGGAAAGACACCGTAGCAAAATTTATACAGGAATATTTTGATAAAAAAGGCGAAATTTCCCTAAAAATCATCGGTTCAGGAGATTTTGTACGAAAAATCGCTATTGAATCAGGATGGGAAGAAAAAAACTTAGATGAATTCATGAAACACATTCAAACAACAAAGGATAAAGAGTTTGCAGTCAAAGTAGATATTGAAATTGAAAAAAACGCACTTAAAACTGCTCTACTAGAAGGAGGCATTTTTATAGGAAGACTGGCCCCCTTTGCCATTGGATCCCATGGAATTACCATCTGGTTAGAAGTTGCGGCACGTGTGATCGCTTATCGAATATCTCGTGATCCTAATAGATCAGAGTTCGGAATGAACGAAGATGAACTGATTAAAAGGATCCAATCACGAGATAAAACCGATGGAGAACGTCTAGAGCAGATTTACGGAATATCTTTCAGAGATAAAAAGAAATTTGATTTAACTCTTCGGAATGAAGGCTACTCCTTAGATGCACTTGAAAACGAAATTGAAAAACTGCTTGACGCTAAATTTCGCCCCAAGCATGGAGAAAAAGAAGATGCAACTTGAAGATCTAGATAAATCAGAATTGATCAAAATAATCAAGATGTATGCCAAGAATTGGCTAGCTCACGATGGGTGTTGGTTTCTAGCTGCTGAGAAAAGACATGGCCTTGAAGAAGCAATCCAAATTGACAAAGAAGGATGGAAACGATTCACTGTAGTTGAAGCAAGTCGAATTATGAAGGAATTTCAGATTGCTAAAAATTCAGGATTAGAAGGCTTGGAAAAAGCACTTCAATTACGGTTATATGCATCAATAAATGTCCAAGAGATTCAAAGACTCTCTTTGAATAAATTAACATTAAAAATGAAGACATGTCGCGTCCAATCAGCACGAGAGAGAAAGAATCTCCCTCTATTTCCTTGTAAAGAAGTGGGGATTGAAGAATATAGTGGTTTTGCTGAAACTATTGACCCCAGAATTAAAACTAAAGTGATTGCTTGCCCTCCAGATTCGATGGAACGCGATTTCCATTGTGGATGGGAATTCACGATTCAAGATATTAGTAACGGGAACTAGAAGTCCTCTTCTTAAAACACTAAAGCATTTTACCTTAAAATGTAAAGATATAATTGGAAAGACAATTTAAAAGATGAGGGGTTAGAAATCAAGAACAAAAAGCTCTTGGTATGCTATTCAGACCACACCCAATTACACTTAGTGCATTTGTAATAAGTAGTTGTTTCCCATTCCTCTTTTCGACGATCCTCAGCCTCCCAATAACGTGCCTCGTAATGATTGCAGCGAGGGCAGGCTACTTTAATACTCGGTCTGATGTCAAAATCTTCTTCGACAACTGTTAATTTGTCTTTTTCTGAATGCTTAATTTTAGTTGAAATTTGGTACGATGATTCATAGAATTTTTCTTTTGATTCAGTTTTGCATATTTTACAGATTAAAGTGATTGAATTGTCTTTGTTTCGGCGAGGAGTTAAGAGAGCACCACATTTGTCGCAAAATTTGACCATTTTTCTCACATTTAGCCAGAAAACTCTATTAAAATCCGTCTTTCAATTGTTTATAACAATGCAAGAGCAGTTTTACTTTATCTTCTAAGTGTTATCATCCCTCCTTTTAAAGCTTTTAATTTACTTATACAAATAGATGTCGAGATAGTTTTTCTTTTTTAAAGGACTCTCTTAAGAAACTACTTCTTCAAGTGTGAAAATACATTTGGTTCCAGTACTTGTAGCACAAAGTGGATCTTCAGTCATCTGAAAATTCTTGCCCAAAACTTCAGAAGCAAAACCACCCCAAATGTGTCCTAAAAAACGACAAAAACTAATGTTCTTACCTCGTTTTTCTGTCCCACAAATGTCAACACTCCCATAGAATAATAACTCGTCAATTTCATCTGTAGGGAGAAGACCAATTCCTTTGAGAAGTTGATGGTTCTTTAGCCGAGGAAATGTTTGTCTTATCCCTTTGACCATTAAACTACCAATCTGATTAGCGATAGTTTCTAGCCTTTCATCTTCTTGAAACTTTAGATACAGAATTTCAATCAATTTAAGTGGATAATCTTCAATATCTTTTCGCTCTAATAGACTAGGTTCGAATTCCTCAACAACTGTTTGTGTTCCTTCTATTAAAAACCGAGTGGCTTCTTGAATGTTAATCCCTCTACCCAGAATTGGTTCAAGTAAGGATCCTGCGGAGAGTAAGACCTCTGTTTTTTCTTTAGTTGGTTGAATTGTTTCAGCAAAAACGTCCTCAGCTGCTCGAAACTGGATTTCATAAGCAAACCGAGGTGGAAGAAGCTCATTTTCCAGAAAAGCAACTTCAACATTGGAGTTGATAAATGAATATCCGAGTCCTTTGACGATCGCCAATAAAAGAAGTTTGATTAACTCTGAATCTTTATGGGTCGTGGCTTTCCAAATTCGACCCTTTCCTAAAAGAACTTTTCCCAACCGAACATCCTCAGCCCATTCCACCTCACAGGGAGAAAAACCTAATGAACCCAGAAAGAGCTTTGTTTGAGTTAACGTATTATCAGAGGATGTTAAAGTGAAATTTGATTTCACTAAGTCGGTAATCATAGTTTCAATTAATTTCTTGGTCTCAGCAGAGTCAGATCGATCCAATAATTCAGTAGCTAATGTCATTACTGTCATAGTCAGGAATCGTTTAATTCTTACCCCCGCAATCGCTTCAGAATGGGTTGAACGTGATTCTGACATTCTTATAGCCTCTTCTTATTCACACAAGAAGTTTAATTAAGGTAATCGTCTTTTAAAAAAACAACAAAACATTTTTTCAGTAGTTGATACTTTCAACCGCTTGTTTCTCTTGATGGTATCCTATTACTTGAATATACAAAGAGCAGCCATACTTATATAATTATTGCTTTACATTATTGCTTTGCTTTACCTTTTTTACTTATGTTTTTCAAAACAATCTCCCTAAAACAAATCATTCTTTGATGTAATATTCTTAACATACTACCCTGCTGATATAACAAGAATTAAATTATAGAAAACATAAGATCTTATCAATTGACAAACATATTACACTACGGTTTCATTATAGAAAAACATTTGACTTGATTAGATACAAAAGTCTTATTGAATTAGAATCATGCATACTCTTTGAGATAAGGTAACAACCATGAATCGTTTTGTTCGATTCTTTAAGCGCTTATTCGTCCCAGAGCTTACTCATGATGCCTCACGAGAAGCAAAGAAGAGAATCGAAATTGCCCGAGGTATTTCTGAGGATCAAATCTATGTTCAAACCGTTAGAAATGCATTAAATGTTGATGATGCTACTATCTCAGATAAATTAACATTTGCATTCTCTTCCCTTCCAGAAGCAAACACAAATTTCACTAGTGCAAAGAGTATGTTTTTTGACATTCTTGATTTTTTAAGGACCGAAAATGAAATTTCTTCCGAGGAAGTGGGTCTCTACAAAGCTCAGCTGAAAAATATAGGTTCTCTTAGGGACTTAATGACGATAGCCGCCTAAAAAAAATATTGACTAATGCGGTTTAATTCTCCCCATTTTTACGAGGAAGGCTTTCTACAAGAAGTCTGGCCATATTTTCAAAGGTTTCTTGGATGTGGTCACCTGTTTTTGCGCTTGTTTCGATGAAACTTTCCATGTTAAGCTGATCTTTAACCTTCTGTCCTTCTTCCTTTGTTGTTTTACGTTCATCAACTAAATCATTCTTATTCCCTACTAAGTACAGTCTTGCTTCAGGTGAACTTTTTTTCAATCGTTCTACCCACAACGGGATTTTCTCGAGTGTTTCTTTCCTTGTTAGATCATAGACCAAGATAGCTCCAGTAACTCCTTGAAAAAATATCCGACCTACCTCCGAGGAACGTGCATGTCCTCCGATATCCCAAATTTGAAGACCACATTTATATTCTTCCCCTTTAAAAAGAAGATTCACAGATTTGACCAAGAAATTGGCGCCAATTGTTGCGATATAATCTCCAGGAAATCGATCTTCAACATATCTCAATACCATCGATGATTTTCCTACCCGGTATTCCCCTAACAGAAGGATCTTTGCTAGGAAGTTATATTTCATTTGTGACATATCAAATCAACGGTTGGAACTAGTACTCTGGTATAGGAACCAAGTGTGACGGTTTTTGGATCACTTACTCCACTTATTAAGGAAGTAATAATACTTTACGACTTCTGAATACGTATCACTCTAGGCATTTTACTAGTATACTCTTCTTTTCCAAATACTGTTTTTTATCGCTTTTTATTTGTACTCAAGGTTAGATTTATAATAAATCTTCTTTTAATCTGAAAATATAAAAAATTTTACTTTCAAATCCCGAGTGAAAAGAATGCGTCAATTCTTTAGGTCATTTAGTGAAATTCGGAAATTTATCCGTCGAGGACCATCTCAAGACGTGGTCAAAGTATGTCCAATTTGCTTGGCAAACAGTCTTGAAGTCATCCCCAATGTTTTTCTAGGATTCTTATCTCCACCATATTATTCATGCAGCAAGTGCGGATATAAAGGAACTATTTTTGCTGAAATAGAACGAAGTGAATATGAAAAGCTAGATTCAGTAATCGAGACAAACTCCTCTTCAGGAGGGTGATCTGTGTCGGAATGTTTAACGATTCTAAAAGAATTAATTAGATTAAACTCTGAAAATCCACCAGGTAATACTCGGAACAGTATTGAATGGATAGAGCATTGGGCTGAGAGAAATGGAATCCAATCCATACAAACCCAATGGTATGAAAAGAATCAAGGTAATATCATTCTGACTGTGGGAAATGCAGCAAAATCAATAGTGATGTGTGGCCATCTTGATACAGTACCTGTTGGTAACTTGGACAATTGGAGGTATGATCCTTTTGGTGCCGAAGAGAAAGCGGGGTATATTTATGGGCGAGGCTCCGCTGATATGAAAGCTGGGGTTGCAGCTTGCTTGGGAGCCCTCAAATCACTGAATGATTCTGCGAATCCAGATAAATTTGATTTCCAGATAGTATTTCTTGGAACATCTGATGAGGAGGTTGGTCTTGGTGGAGCTAAAGCAGCAATGAAGCTAGGAATTATGGATAAAGCAAAATTTCTTATTGTGACTGAACCTACAGCATTGAAGGTTGGAATTGCTGAGAAAGGAGTTCTTTGGTACAATATCCAGTCTTTTGGTAAGGCAGCTCATGGTTCAACCCCAGAAAAAGGAATTAATGCGATCGAAGCACTTATGAAGCTTTTTCCAATACTAAAAGACGCAATTCCTCCAACAATTCATCCAATATTAGGAAAAAGCACTTTGAATATCGGAAAATTTGAAGGAGGTAAATCAGCAAACGTAGTACCAGAGAAAGCAGAGGCCCACTGTGATTATCGACTTGTTCCTCCAATAATTCCAGAAGAGTATGCAGAAGAGGTTGCCAAAGTGGTTCAAAATTATTCTAAATCAAGCCCAGCACGATTTGAAGGTACCCCCTATCAAATCATGGCATCTATTTCTTCATCACCTGATAATCCGCTTGTTCAAGAATTCATGAAAACTGCACAACGAACTATAAATATCGGGTTAAATTATGGAACAGATGCCGCAGTATTAGTTTCACCTGGAGTAAGAGATGTTCCTTTTGTAATATATGGTCCTGGTGACCCGAAAGCTATTCATGTTGCGAATGAAAGGGTTTCGATCGCAGAGGTTCTAGAAGCAGAAGTAGTTCTATCGGAATTCTTAAGCAACGTTATAGACTTCTAATAAACTCTTCTTGCTCTTCAGTTTCTATCGCGAGGGGATTCACGGCCCTTACTTGTTTGATAGCGTCCTCAGGGTTTATATGGTCAAATACTGTTAATAAGGCGGCTAAAATGGTACCTGTACGCCCATGCCCAGCAGTACAGTGAATTAATATTGGTAAATCGGGATTTTCCTTTTGAGACTCGCTAAAAAATTCAAACAATATCTCCAAATCAGTCTCAGTAGGAACTGAAAAATCCTCAATTGGTAGATGTAAAAAAGGTACTGCTAAAAGAGCAGCTACATC
The DNA here is from genome assembly GCA_016839665.1 of Candidatus Hodarchaeota archaeon. The sequence continues at coordinate 756 of JAEOTU010000192.1, read as the reverse complement.
CTCTGAGGTCGAAGTGTCCTGAAGACAAACCATTCCTCCCCATTCAATAGCCTTAAGAAAAGGAAAATCTTCTAAAAGGGGTTCACTAGATCCAGCCAGCCTTTTTTTATCAATCCAGTAGAGGAACAATTTCTAACCTCTTTTTTCTTTTCAGTAAAGTCATTTTTCCAAGTTTAAAACAATGTTATAATATATCAAAGCTGTTAGTAACTTTTTTTCATGAATATTATCCACTGAGAATAACTGAATGTTTTTCTACAGGATTAGTACAGAAATAATTAATATGCTGCTATAAAAATTTGTTGATGATTTGGAAAATGGATATGTTATAGAAAAATCAAAGCAGAAAATTGAGATCTCGGTAATATTAGAAAAACCTGCATGTAAAGAAAAAAGTATTAAACAAGCTTGAAACAATTGATTATAGTCATTCAAGCATTAGCTGGAACAGAAGTGAAAACAAAGGATTTCGACTTCTTGCTTCGCAAAGAAGTTCTGATTTTATGTTGCTTTTTATTAGCCTTGACTTTCTCTCAAATTGCGCTAGAACAGATTATTTTATCGACAAATACCTATGTAATTTATAACCGAATAAGCCAAATTGAACCCTATTTGAAACTTAATATTTCCTTGTTAGAGAGTCTAGGAGTGTTTTTGCCCGCGTTCATTGCTATCTTTCTCTTTTTTTATCGCCGTGGTCATGATCTTTCATGGCTACCGCCAACTAAATGGATGGTTGTCTTTTCATTGTTGTTT
>JAEOTU010000191.1 GCA_016839665.1 Candidatus Hodarchaeota archaeon | reverse complement strand
TTTAAGGGAGCTAAAACCTCGAGTACATCTTTAAGTGGTGCATCAAGCATTCCTTCAGGCATTTGGATAAGAATCTTCTTGTATTGTTTATTTAACACTAATTGGTGGATTTTCTCCAATTCAAGATCGTATTGATGGCTCATTGCATTTCAGCTTTCGCAATTAAAGACGTAATTTAGTCCATAACAAAAGAAATTAAAGGTTTCACCTTAAAAAAAAATCGACAACAAAAGAATTTAAAATCTTCATATTATAGGGAAAAATTATGCTCGAAATTTTTTTGAAAGACCACGGGATTCTACGAGCAGCTAAACGAGTACGCCTCCTATGTGTTCCAGATTACTTATTCTTTCGAACTCATTTTCATAAACTCTATAGAGAGTATAAAGGTATTCCTCGTTATTCCATTATAACACGGAAGATAACTGATGAGTTGGACTTTGAAGCTCGTGGACAAACGTGTTCTCTCGAAACCCTCTATATTGTTGACGGATCGTCCGCTTTAACGAACGCACCTTTTTACTTTCCACTTGCTAAACATTTAGATTTATCCATCATTGGTACGAACTTAGATATTACTGAATTACCTAAACTTCGATTCATGTCAATAAAAGGCCACATTGTTCAAAAATATGAACCAATTACTCTTGTTAGTGGTGAAGTACACTATCATGCGCCTTTAAATGAGAGTGGAATGGAATCTAATTCTGTGACTCTTCCTCCATCATTTACCCTTTTTCCACAACCAATTACTTTTACCAAAAATACCATCGCTGTTGGTTCTGTTCGTGACATGAGTGAATTTTTCCCTTCTAAATTCGATTTACTTAGGATAAATTTGGGTGATTTCGTCGAATATAACCAAAGATTCTCAAGATCATCTGAAACTGCTGCAGATACGAAAATTAACCGTAAACAAACGATTATCGATGGATTGTACAAAATTATTAGCTGTTTTGACATACAAATTGTTCTCATCTCATTTTATAAAATAGCTAAATTTTTTGCCATATCACCTGAATCGATAGTAGATCAAGTTCAAAGCATCTGTGATAATTGGAGCTTCTCAGAATCCATTTTGATAAATAATGAAAAGCGAAGAGTTTGGGAAGAAGAATCAATGGAAAACTTGGAACAATTATACGATAAAAATGGCTATATTGCCCTATTTAACCGACCTAAAGTGAGAGAAAGCAGAGAAATTTATCCTCAAGATTACGATAATCAATATACTGAAGATAATGATATCCTTCAATGAAGAGAAACAAATTAGATTGATTTTTTGGGGAATTAGGTTTATAAAGTGTCAACTGGTGTATTAAGAGGAAGATTTTCTAAAAATAGTTATGGAAAAAACAGCAAGGTGGAAGTTAAATGAGTGATGAGAAAATAAGAATAGAAGAAATTGTGCCTACGATTGAAAAAATAAAGAATACTATCGTTACTATGGAGAATGACTTGGCCGAGAAACAGCGTCAAGTCGTAGAAAAAGAGAAATTATTATCGGAAAGAGAGGAGAAATTAAATGAAGCTCAAAAAGAACAGAAACGATTAGAATCTGAATATAAATCGCTTGAGGATGATTTTAGAAAGGTATCTGATCTCTTCTCGGAACTCTCAGAGAAAGAGGAGGCATCACTTGATGTGAAGCAGTTACTGTCAATCTACATCACTCTCCTTGAAAAAGTATTTGAGGGAAAGCCCCATGCGAAGATTCTTTATTTGCTCCATGGTGGTGAAACAGAAAAAGAGATGACACGCCAAGAATTAACCGCAGCTACAGGGTTTTCTGCCGCAATAGTTTTACATTCCATACATGAGCTAAATCGGGCAGAATTAATTGCATATGACGAAGAAGAAGGAAAAGCTAAATTAGTGACCAAAATATACTAATTCCACACCTTTCTTTTTGTTTGAAACTTACTCGATAAGTAAGATATTATCTAAATGTTCCACTTCTTTGAAAATGTTTTACGACACTTCCTTCCATGAAATATGGATGGAATAACTTTGTTAATTGACGATTTTCTAATCACACTTGAAATCGAGAAAGGATACTCACCGAAGACAATTCGTGAATATTCCTATGATCTGAAAATGTTTAACCAGTTTAATGAGCATAAAGCGTTTGAAAATACAACCACTACAGACCTAAGACGTTTTCTCTTACATCTGAAACGTGATAGAGATTATTCCGCAAGGAGTTTACATCGTAAGATCTGTTCCTTGAAATCATTTTTTAAGTTCTTGAAGAAAGAAGGATTTGTTAGATCGAATCCAACCGAGAATATTGAATCTCCAAAAATTCCTAAATCGTTACCTAAAACAATCTCCGTGGAAGAAGCATTAAAGCTTCTTGAAACTCCTGATAATCCCCGTGATAGAGCTATTCTCTTTCTGCTATATGGAACTGGTATGCGGGTATCAGAATTAAGTGACCTTAACACTGACCAAATAGATCTTAAAAACCGCATTATTCATGTGGTAGGAGGAAAGGGTAACAAAGATCGAATGATCCCTGTTCCTGATGGAATAGTAACTATCCTAGAGGAATACCTAAAAATTCGGAAAAGTGATACTAAAGAACATGCATTAATCTTAAATCGCTCGGGCCATCGCTTAACTGCCCGTTCAATCCAACGAATTGTGAAAAAGTACAAAGAATCAACAGATTTAATAGATAAAGAGTTGACACCCCACACTTTACGTCACGCGTTTGCTACACATCTTTTATCGAATGATGTTGATATTCGCGTCATCCAAGAGCTTCTGGGACATGCCTCTTTGTCAACCACACAGCTATATACACACGTTTCATTAGAGCACCTTAGAAAATCTTATGATTTGGGACATCCTTTATCAAAGCTAAAAGTTTCTGAAGGTTAATCTCGTAAGCAAAAATTAATTTGATAATTTACGGACTTTCAAGTTTTTCTATTAATTCGATGTACGCTTTCATTGCATCTTCTCTGGACATTCCTTTTCTGGACGCCCATGCGTCATATTTGTATCGTGCTTTAACCTTCACTCGCCCTGGTCGTTTTCCTGACACATCACCCATAAGAGCCTGTTTATAAAGCCCATACATCTCTAGCAAGACTTCAGGAGGTTGGTTCGGTAGATTATTGGCACGTTGAACTGTTTCATCAAATTTTGATTTGATTGTAGAGTTTGTTTCTTCCGACAAGTCTTGTTTCTCCTCATAGTTTATAAGACAAGAACTTTATACTGAGGTTTATATCAATGGTTGAAGTGTACGGAGTCGAGTGTGCTCTTGTCAAACGAAACGAATACATCAAACTGGCAATTTTTTGTAGAAAAACTTCAACAGCAACCACTCAGTGTCATTTGTTACATTTTATGGTATTTATATAACCAACGAGAAACTACTGACCTTGCTTTTACTGTTGATCCACTACGTTATATTTTCCGTTTCGATAACAAATATACACTCTTTGGAAATGATATTTGGGAACTAGAGGATCGTATTCGATGGTATAAAACTAATAATGTATTATTTTTTGAAGAAGAAAGATGGGAAGAGGTTATTCAACGCTTTGAAAATCTTCGATCATTAGAGAATAATAGACCAGCAGAGTCCTACAACACATATCTGACTCTAAGTCTATCTAAAGAACACTTATCTATCCCTGAATCTGTTGATAACCGAATTGTCCAGTTTCCATCTTCTAAGTATCCTCTACCAAAGCGTTACCGCTCTCTCGTTGGAGGATTAGCCTTCGGTCTCTTGAAAAATGAAAAGATTGTCAGTTTCGCGTCAGCTCCTCACATTTTAACCCACAAATCGTTTAGCTTTGCTATACTAAGAGGAATCGAGACGAAGCTTTTAGAAAGAAAGCAGGGATATGCTTTGAAAACCGTTGGTGTTTTGTGTCAAGAATTATTCTCCCAATACCAATTAAAGAAAATTTTCTCTTGGGTAGAGGAGAAAAATACCGCTGCTCGGAGTTTGTACAAAAATTTAGGGTTTCGTGAAAAAGCAAAGACCTTTGCTATTTACTGTGATCGAAAACAAGGAAATTAATTCGTTTTCAGGAGCTGATTTTGTCCATTATTCTGATATTATTAGGACTTCTTTGACTGTTTTTTTCGGCTTTGTTAGAACATATTTGTAATCTATCATCTGTACTTCAATCTTATTTTTATAACTGAACAGAACATCCTTTATCGTATCAATCTTCGGAGTACCAGGGTCACGATAGGAAATAACGATTTTAAAATCCTTGAATTTTTTAATGGTTTTTTCAAATTCATATGAAATTTGTTTTGGATTAGACCATTCGTCTGAGATGGTTTTTAGACGTCTATGTTTAGACTCAAAGTCAATCATTTCTTCCCAGTTGTCATAGTTACATATCCCCTCAAGGAAATGGTAAAAATCTCTATAGTTTACTCCTACTCCATTCGAGGAGATATACGGAGGATCAAGATAGACCAAATCGAATCCTTCTTCTAATAATGGTATGTCTAGAATAGGATAGTTTAATGCTTTGTTGGTTCGATTATTGCTAAATATCGCTTGATTACATTCTTCTATTGCTCTCATCATCAGATCAGGGAAAGGTGTATCCCATGTCTTTTTATTGCCGAAGCTTCGACTTACATTATTCAACCGAAGATACAAATTTTTCCTGTGAAAAAGATTAAAAGGACGCTTTTGAATGCACGCTTGAAAGAGACCATATAAACAGATCGCTTGTTCGAATTGATTTTCCAACTGAAGAATATTCTGTATTGTAATGTCTAGAAGTTTGTTTTCTTCCTTAGTATAATATATATCTTTAAAATGATCTTGAATAGTGGTACGATAAGTACTATTGTTTTTTCTTTCAAAAAGTGACACTATTTTTGAAAGATCAAACTTTGTTGAATTATTTTCAATTAATGCTTTTCCAATATACCAATTCGAGGTAAGTAGATCGTTAAAAGTAACCTCCTTACCCATTCTCTTAAACATGTGACTGACTGCGCCCGTCCCGCCAAACGCATCTAAAACAGTGTTGAACTTCACTTTCTGAAAAATAGGTAAAAACCAATCAATTAATTTTGATTTACTACCTTGATATCTGGTTTTTGGAAAAAGAACTTGCATTTCAGCTTTCTCTATGAAAAAAAAGAAGAAGAAAAAAGTAGACTATAATTTTTCTATTCGTTCGGAAAACCCAATATTGAGTTTCTTGAGCTCTTTCAAGATTGGCTCATACACAGATTTTTTCACAGGGATTTGAACCCCTGTATCGGTTATTTCACCTTTTAATATCATTCTAATGCCAATTGCTGCGGGTAAACCTACAGTACGAGACATTGACGTTGCTCCGTCCTTAATACCATAATCAACCATAGTAGAGATATGTTTCTCTTTACCCTCAGGCAAGTCATACTCGAACTCATGAACCATGATTAGCATATCTCTTTCACCTGGAGCATATTGCAAATGAGCTTCCCATTGATGACAAAGGGCATCAAGAGGAGAAATATTTGTAGAAGGAACTTTATCCTCACCAAACAATCCCATCCACTCAAATCTTCTGACAATATCATTTTCTGAAGAGAAATTGAACTTTTTCATGAATTCTTCCTTAGAATTCGCTTCTGGGGAGACTCCTAACAGTTTATTTGAAAGATGGTTATAAGTAAATCCTGGAGGAAATTCTTGTTCTTCCATATCCATGTAACCCATTTCTGAAACTTTTTTGAGGGCATTACACCACCCAGTATTTCTGAGGGTGCCTCTAAACATCGTTTTTGCTTCAGGAATCTCGTAAATATCAATATATGGTAGAGAGTCCCGATTAGGATAAGCTTCATAGTCATCCTCTAATCCGTCCACAGGATAGGGATAATGATGCTCAAATAGGTCTTTTCCAGGAATTTCAATTGTTTTTTTGTCTTCTTGATATTTTGCATCATTTTTTCCCGCTAAAATCACCCCTCGGGGTGACCAAGACAACTTATACCCCCAAGGATTGGTATTGTCTTCGGGGTGTGGTAATCCACCACAATAGGACTTAAAAGAAAGAATCTTGCCTCCTCTATCGTGAACATCATCTATTATCTTCTTTGCTGACATATGGTCAATACCTGGATCGACTCCAATTTCATTTAGGATTATAATCCCTGCTTCTTTCGCTTCAG
>JAEOTU010000190.1 GCA_016839665.1 Candidatus Hodarchaeota archaeon | reverse complement strand
TGAAATAACCAATTACCAGCAGAGTGATCAGGATGGGTATGAGAATTGATTATACGATAGATGTGAAATTGCTCCTTGAGTTTTTTAAGGATCTTAATCCCGCAACCCGTGTCTATCAGTACCGCTTCATTGGAGCCACTAAAAATTAGGATTGAATGTGAAGAAGGAAATCTCCCGTTATTCTTTCCTTTCACTAAATAGACATTATTTGAAATTCGCAGTAAATCCTGTGACATTTACATGTCCTTTACAGCTTTTATATTATGAATTTTTTCGTTTTTTATTCATAACTACTTATGATCAAAGCATCAATAGATTATTATGCTAAACCAAAGTTTTTCTTGATTAATAAATCAGCATCTTTGAATTTTGTTTCATCAATAAGCTCCAATTCATTAACTTGGAATTCTTGAGCAAATTCATTTCCAAACGAATCCATAGCTCTTCGTAAAAAGTTGGATGTTCTGTCAACTATTAAAAAAATACCGAAGTTACTATAACTTCTTACCATGATCTCTTTCTCTTTGAACTTAATGGCTACAATCTCAGAAGAAGTTCCCACTGCTTCTTTTAATAAAGATTTGATTGCTGTTATCCCTCCTGATAGTAAGATGGAGTCTGTGCCTTCGTCTCCCTTTCTAAAATTAAATGAGTATAGTGGTAAACCTGTTCTTGTAATTATGAGTAATCTATACATTCGTTGCGGTTGGAGAAAAGCAGTTCGAGTAGACATAGCATAAGAATACCACAATAAGAGACTTCCTGCAACCTGACTTGATCGTGGTATAATAACAAACCAAATAATGAAAAGATCGTCGGAGAGCATATTGTTTTGGTGTAGTAATGAACCACTGATGAGGAAAACTAGCGTAACAACATAGTAGAGTATTATGGCTAAAGATAGTTGGTTTAGTTGCCGTATTTGGGTTAAATCAAATGCATATTTTTTAACAGCAGCTATAGAACGAAGACAGCTGATAGAGACATAGATTGAGAAAATTGGAAGTCCTAATAATATTGTAATTCCAACAATAGTTGTTAAAAATCCTAAAGACGGATCTAATTCAATTGTATTAGGGTTTAATCCCATTACGATGCTTAAATTTACCAGATGTCCGACACAAATGCTTGAATATATAGCCAATCGTGTTGCAGAGATATTTTCGTTCTCAAAATAGTCAATGAAGAGCAAAAACATGCCTGCTGTAAAAATTCCTAAGAGGTTGAATATTGCGGGATTTCTTATTAATGAGCTTTGGACATAATTTACGGTAAGATTATCAAAATTAATTATCGCCATACTAATTTCAATAACATTTGCAATAAACAATAAGGCTATTGCTGCTAACAAAAAAACTGTTGCTAGAACCTTAGTTTGCATATATCGTATCATTAATGTTGTTAATAAGAGGATACAAACTCCTAGGAGAACTAAGAGAACTCCTATAGCTAAATAATTAATAATTGATACAGACATCTGGTAAAAGGCCTCGCTGAACAAAAAATAACTTAATTATTTTGATTCTTATAATTTGGCTTATGCATTAAGAGTCTATTCGTCTCTTACGAATAATTATATAAGCAATAATAAGGAATCCAATACTTAGAAATGAAAATATTCCAAAACCTGAGGTACTTTCGACTGACGGGGTATAAGGATGGGCCAATTTATATAAATTATAGTCAAAAATTTCAATGTATTCATCGATTGAATCTCCATATTCAGCTTTAAGAGAATCTTCAACCTGAACTCCTAATAATGGGGTTAAAACTGCTATTTTTGCATTAGTGTCTATAGCTAAAGCCTCAACGTCTTCCTCATCTAATTGGGGTTGATTGATGATCAACTCACATTTTTCATCCAACATTTTCTGTGTCAATTCAGCTATGTGAGCTGCTGACGGTTCGGCACCTTCAGTCTCCTCAATAGCACCAATTCGTTTTATACCAAGTAAATCAAAGAAATAGATGAACGACGGGTGATGAACTACTACTTTAGTGCCATTAAAATTTTGTTTGGCTAGATCAATTCTGCTGAGAAGGTTATCGAGACTATTTTGATATGAAACGAGGTTACTATAAAGAGTTACATTACTTTCTGGTTTAAGCTCTGTAAATATTTCATAAATTTTAGATGTCATATTCTTAGCGTTTATGGGCTGCATCCATACATGAGGATTCTTTTTTCCTATAACAGGATCAACTTCCATGTATTCTTCAATGGATGTATTAATTAAAGTCAAAGTTCTAGCTGGAGGGCTTGATTGAAGCACGGAATCTACCCATGGCTCCAAACCTGCTAGACCAAATCTAATAAAAAGATCAGCACTGGCAACGTCAGCGATTTCTGATGGTAAAGGATCGTAGGTGTGTGGATTTTCGAGACCACTGACAATACTCCTAATAGTAAATAGATCACCAGCAACATTCTGAGCCCAATCACCAATCATCGATAAAGAAACAGTAACTTTTAGATCAGAAGACCGCTGATTGTCGGCGTTGGTTCCATATATAACTTGTATTGTGCCACTGAATAGAAAAAAGCAAAGTACGAGAAATAAAAAAATGTTTTCCTTTTTATTTGACATTTTCAACACTATAAAGGAATTTTTTTACTGAATGAATATAGACAAATAATTGATTTACCAAATTAAAGTATATTTAAAAAATTTATCGCGACGGAAAAATTTATCAAGTACCTTTAATATAACTCACATGGTTCTTTGAACGGATATTTTCCAGCTTAAGTTTATTATCTACTTTGTTGTTGTTGATGAAAAATGGTTGGACTCTCTGATTCCGAAAAACTTATTCTGCTCTTTCTATATACTTGGGAAAAACCTATTCGTGCAGGGGATCTATTTCAAATCTTAAATGAAGAATATCATTTTGATCGTAGCAGGCAAACTCTTCATTCTTTAATTAAGAAATTACGAAAAAATGAGCTTATCTCTTGGAAACCCCATAAATTAGTGAAATTGACTGAGACAGGTAAAGAACACGCTTTACACATTACTTGGCACATGCATCTGCTTGAAAATTACTTTCAGGAGACGTTAGATTTAACAGCAGCAGTTAGAACAAAAGAAGCTCTACGATTGACGCCAATTGTCTCATGTGAATTTATTAATGCCATTAGAAAATTTCACCAAACTGATTGTGAGCTAAAAGAGGCCATAAGAGCTGAAAACCTGTGTACAGAATGGAATGAAGTAATTGAAGAAGGAGACTATTCAGAATGAAGCTATTTTCATTAGAAATTACCTTTAATCCTAATGCCTTTTGGGAATATCTCCAATATGATTTCATGCAGAAAGCATTGGTTGCTGCGATACTTATTGGGATTATTTGTGCATTGATTGGATCTTTTGTACTTTTAAGAGGAATGGTTTTTCTTGGAGAGGCAATTGCTCATTCTGCTTTTGCTGGCGCAGCTTTGGCTATTTTATTGGGTCTGGATCCTTTATTAGTTATCATGCTCTTCTCTGTTTTATCCTCGATTAGTATTGGTTACGTGAATGAAAAGAAAATAATGAAAGATGAAATCATTATAGGAGTGACTTTTTCTTTTTTCATGGCATTAGCCATCCTTTTCATTAGTCTTATGCCAGTTTATAGCACTGATGTGCCTTCGATCCTATTCGGAAATATTTTGATAATTAGCCCCAACACATTCACTTTGTTGATTGTGTTTAGCCTCCTAATCATCATCGTTATCTTTGCTATTAAGAAAGAGTTATATTTCATGACCTTTGATGAAGAATCAGCTAAAATCTCAGGTGTTCCTGTTAGATTATTGAACTATGTTTTTTTGATTTTAGTTTCGATGACAATCTCTGTTTCCTTAAAAGCAATAGGTGCAATTTTGGTTTTCGCAATGATTGTAACACCTGCAGCAGCTGCTTACCAGTTAACGTTTCGTTTCAATCGTTTATTACTTTTAGCAGGATTCTTTGGAGTATTTTCCACAGTCGGCGGGCTTTATCTTTCAGTTGTATTTGATCTTCCATCAGGATCAACGATAGTGACTTTAATTACCTTTATTTTCTTTATTTCGTTTCTTATCTCCCCAAAACGTCGTGTAGCTCAATTACCTACTGAATGTCCTTTCTGCGGTGAGGTTATTGATGAAGGAGTTTGTGATGATCCTGATTGTCTACAATCAGACACTCCTCACTCTCACGTTTCTCATGATGATCATAGGAGAGGGGATATTATCATTGATAAGCGTAAACTTCCAGAAAAAGCCCCGAGTACTCACGAACATGAAGAACATTAGTAGAAGGAGAACATAATGACAGATATAGCTAAAGTCGAGATCTCTGAATCAAGAGGTGTACTATCCCCACTAATCTGTATGAATAACGTTGTGGTTGCTTATCAGAATGTAGTTGCCTTAGCTAATATAAATCTCGATGTTTACAAAGGTGAGGTTCTTGGAATCTGTGGGCCAAATGGTTCTGGAAAATCAACTCTTCTTAAAGCAATTTTGGGACTTATACCACCAACACGTGGATCAATTAGGTTTTTTAAAGGAGAAAGACAATTACATTCCATCAAACACCATCAAAACATGAATATGGGATATGTTCCTCAAATTCATAACATTGATAGAAGTTTTCCTGCTCTTGTGGAAGATGTAGTAGCAATGGGGCGTTATGCTCAGCTTGGGTTTTTGAGGCGTCTCAAGAAGGAGGATCCCTTTGTTGAGGATGCACTTCAAGCTGTTGGTATGAAGAAATTTCGAAAACGTCCTATTGGGCATTTAAGCGGAGGCCAACAGCAGAAGGTTATGGTTGCCAGGGCATTAGCAAGTAACCCAGAAATACTTTTATTAGATGAACCAACTGCTGCTCTTGATTTTCGGGTAGAGCGAGCGATCATGGATTTGATACAAAAACTTCATCAAGAAAAAGACCTTACAATTATCTTGGTAACCCATAAGATGAGTTTTCTTCGAGAATTTACTACCAGTGTTGTATGCCTTGATAAAAGTATAATTTGGCAAGGAAGTCCTCTCGATCCCAAACTTCAGACAATTATCAATCAGCTTTTTTTTCTCTGATTATGATAGTTTTGTATTCTAATAGCTGGATTTTAGAACTTTAGATGATCTAATTTTCCTAATTGAACGCGTCCTATGAGAAATAGTAACCAGCTTGGCAATAATAGAATCATTGCAAATGCTGACTTGAATGTCAAGTCACATGCAATTAGAGCTAAAACTAAGCCTATAAAAAGAGCTAGATGTTGGATTAACCGAATGTTCGGTTTGACGGAGATTAAATATCGACTATAAGATAATATGATCAGGATCAATCCAATCAAGAAATACTGTGTTGCTAGACAAACAAAAAATATGTGAGGATTCAAAAAATATCCTAGAAAGATGAATTCTGAAATTATGATGCCGAGAAAACTACCAAAACAACCAGAACATATTGAATAATCTCTAATTTGGAATTCGTGTGTGTGACGAATCGAGGGAGGATGATGACTGAGGTTCATTGAACAGGAAGGCCTCCCTCTAGAAAAGATCAGCTGTAAGTGAAGGAGTCTAGGGATTATTGTTAGACCAGTGAACATAAACATTCCGAGCAGGAATTGCCGCGTGATCCAATCCTCATCAAGAGGGTTTGAATAATCATGAAACAGAAATGAAACAACAAGGACGCTAAATATTAAAACAGAAAATGGGGTACTAATAATAAGAGCTTTTTTCAGCGAGCTTTTCAATACGAAGCCCTCTTAATCATGAGATCATTATGTCTAACAATGAAATTTAAAACTGCCTTTAGAAAAAGATTCAATGAAGTTAAAATTAATCCTACTCTCAAGGGTGAACTATATGAAAATCATGGTAACGGGTGGAACAGGGTTTGTTGGAAGTCATATAGTAGATGCTCTTGAAGAGAAGTACTCTGGATCGGATATCTTGCTTTTTGTGAGAGATATAGCGAAAGCTGAGAGCAGAAAACGAGCTGGGTTGGCCGTTCATCAAGGAGATATTACTGATCGAACGTTGTTGACTCTTACAATAGCTGATTTCCAACCTGATATAATAATTCATGCAGCTGCTCTTGCAGATGATTGGGCTCCTCTTTCACGGTTAATGGAAGTCAACGCTCAAGGCACCCAAAATGTTATTGATGCCTTGGAGCAATCAGGTTCATCACAGTTCTTGATCTATATATCCTCATCAAGCGTTTATCCGCGAGTAGCTTCAGTCTATATTTCTGAGGAAACTCCATATGGACCCTACGGAAATTATCATAAGTCAAAAGTAGCAGCTGAAAAAATTGTGAAGGATGCTATTGAGAAAGGAGTTATAGAAGCATCAATAATCCGACCACCGAATGTAATGGGATCTAGAGATTTTACCCATATGGCAAAAATATCCAATGCAATAAAAAATGGAAAATTCCCAATGATTCGTAACGGAAAAGCCAAACAAACCTGGGTAGCAGCAGAGGATTTAGCTCAAGCTGTCTTGCTTATTATTAGTCAACAGGATAAAGCTAGGAATAGAACTTATAACGTAAAATCATTTGAAATAACAGTAAAGGATCTTTACGATCAAATAGCCTCAAAATTAGTTGTTTCTAAACCTCCTAAAAGCTATCCTTATTTTCTTGCGTATTCAGTTGGCTTTTTCAGCGAGATCTTAGGAAAATTGAGAGGTAAACACTCAACTCTCAATCGGTATCGCGTCATAAAGTTCTCGAGAGACCGACTCTTTGATGATTCTAAGATCCGTTCAGAATTGGGTTATCAACCTAAATTATCCGCTCAAGAAACAATAACTCGAACAGTAAATTGGTTACAAAAAGAAGGAATAGTCTAAAAAGAATATAATTGGTTGAGATCGCATGAAAACTTTATACTTCATTAAAACTCTCTGTTATGCGTTAGAAAATCAGATAAAATTTGTAACACGTGATTTAGACGATGAGGATTTACGCTGGAAACCCGAAGTTGGTTCACCAGCAATTGGATGGATTGTAGGACATGTTCTTGTTAATCATGATTCCATTGCAAATCATAGATTTTGTGGTAATTCAATAGCACTCTCAGATGAGTACATGTCTGCTTTTTGGATGAATACAGAAGGAGACTTTCCCGAGTCGTTTACATTAGAGGATCTCTTTAGCAAATTTAAACTTGTGAATGGAGAAATAGCAAAGGTGTTAGATTCTAAAACTGATGATTGGCTAGAAGAATCCTATGATACAACAGGTTTCCCTCCGAATTGGGCAAATAAAAACATTGGTAAGTCCTTCATATTACATTTCAATCACGAGTTTACTCATTCTGGTCAAATCCTAGAAGTTCGACGAATGCGGGGACGAGGTGCTTGGGGTTTCTAACGAACTCAGGAAATTAAGAAGCGAGTGGTAATTTCTTTGCATCAAACGTTAGAAAACGTTATCCAAGTTGAATGGAAGGCTCAAAAATTACAACAACAATTTAAAAAATCCGGTCCATTGATTAAACCGTTAATCAGAATGTCTCCTAAAAACTTTCACCTTGAAGAGGGGTCTTTTCTCCCCTCAAATTATTTAGTTATTCAGGGTTCTTTTGACCCACCAACATTACCTCATCTGGATCTACTTCTAAAAGCAATTGACCTTCACTTAAGTAAAAATCCTTCCGAATCCATCCAAGTTGTTGTTTTACTTTCTCTATCTCATGTTGATAAAAAGCTTAATGTCCTCGATCGGTCATTGTTGGGTTATCGCGTTGAAATGCTTGAGGTTTTATTCAATTATTCGAAAATACCATACCCTATCACAATTGGGTTATCGAATGTGGCTCGGTACATTGATTTAATTAAAGCAGTTCGACATTTATTCAATGATGTTAAGACAATTTCCTTTATTATGGGGATGGATGTTTTTAGAAAAGTTTTAGATCCTAATTATTATAGAAAACCATTAGAAGACGTTCTTCCCAAGATTTTCGAAGCATATTACTTTGTTGCAGGCAGAGAAGGAGTTTTTTCAGAAGAGGATTTTCAATTGTTTGTCAAGGAAAAATTACCAAAGCATTTACTCGAAAAGGTTCAGTTTCTATTCTTACCAGACCAGTTTAGGTTAATAAACGCAACGCAAATTCGCGAGTATTTATCAAAAAAAGAAACAAACGAAGAAGTAACCGTTCATCCTACTGTTCTCGAGTATTTGAAGAAGCATAAATTGTATCAGACAACACCAGAGTGGCAGGCAACAAAGATTGCTATTCAAACAGTTATCCAATTGACATTAGAAGCTGAAAAAGACCAAGATACGGCAATCAAAATATTAAACCAATTACTACCCACAATTAAATGTGATGAGATATTACAACAAAAGCTCATCAAGGAATATCAGTCAGAAAGAAAAAAGGAAATTACCAAGAGATGGAACCAGATATCACAATTAATTTCCTAAAGGAACTCCAGACAAGTATTGGAAAGCCGTTCGAACAAGTAGAACCATCCTTAGCATCGTCCTATGGATGGTTACACGAATTTGCCAGAAATAGCATAATACCTCTTATTAAACAAAAGAACATAACAGTAGCAACAGTAGAATTGACTACATGTGGTCTTATCACTGATTTATTAACTGGTAGTAGTGGGGCTTCACATTATTTTATTCTGGGCATGATCCCATACTCGAATGAAATGAAAATCAAGCTTGGTCTCCCAGGTAAGGAACTGTCCTATGGAGGTTATGGAGTTGTCTCAATAGAGGCAGCAAAAGAACTTGCACAACACGTAATTGAATATTCTGGAGCTAAAATTGGAATTGCGGAAACAGGATTACTAACGTCCTCAGAATTGAAAAAGAGAAGAACAAGTAAAAGCGCAGGAAAAGTTTTTGCTGCAATTGCTTCAAGCGAAGAAATTCGTGTGAAAGAATTATCAATTCAAAATAACCTTTCACGTAGGTATATGCGCCATGAGGTTGCGTTTCGGGTTTTGCAATTCTTATCGTCTTTTCTAAACGTATATAATACGTGAAATGAGTATAAATATTGGTATTAACTAAATCAAAGATCAAGTTCTGACTTTGTAGATGACATCAAGGAGCGTCCCATCACGATATTCGACCGCAGTACAAATTTCATCTGAAAGATCAGGTTCTAAGAGATCTGCTTGACTGTAGGCAAGGTCACGTAGTTCTGAAATATCCTTAACCTCTATTCCTGCTTTAATGAGTTTTTTCAATAATTCAGGTCTTCTAGGATTTACAGCAATACCAGCATTAGTAATCAAGAGATCAATCATTTCTCCAGGAGTAGAGACAGTGGTAACCCTATCACGGATAACAGGAACTTTTCTAGCTATTGGACACGTTATTATAGTCATGCGAGCTGCTGCTGCATCAGTATGGCCCCCAATCCCGTGTAAAAGCAATCCGTCGCTATGGGTATTTACATTGACATTAAAATCAATATCAATCTCAGTTGCGCCCAATGCTACCATATCTACATAGTGAGCAAGTGGGCCTCCTGGATTCCAAATGTTATAGGAATCTTGGGCGGAATATTCAATATGCCTTGGATTTTCCCGAAGAGATTTTGCAGCTTCAAGATCAAATGACTGTCCATCATAAATACATCTGAATAGCTCATCTTCTAATAATTTCACTGCAGTCCCAGTCGTACCTCCATGTACAAATGAACCAACCAAATCCTTCTCCATCATGACTTCATGAATAAACTGGGTTGTAGCTAATGAAACGCCTCCCGCGCCTGCTTGGAATGATAACCCATTCCTCAAGTATCCTACAGCTTCAGCAATTTGTACGACTTGTTCTGCAATTATTAAATGCTTTTCGGTAACATTTCGCCCCAATGAACCAGCTACAATTTTATTAGGATCACCAATCCGATCTACAGTAACGATGTAATCAACATTAGCGCCTCTAATGCTAATCGGATATACTGGTTCATCAGTCAGGAGATTGTCAGTTACTAGGACCACATTATCAGCATAGATTGAGTCAGTATGATTGGCAAAACCACAAGCTCCGTATGCGGATGGCCCTTGGCACCCGTTCATGTTACCTAATTCATCCACTGCAGGTGCAGCAATGAAGGAAACGTCAAGATGAAGTTCACCATACTCAACTGCTCTAGCGCGACCTCCGTGGGATCGTAAACTTGTTGGAATATTTACTTCTCCTGTTGATACAGCTTTTCCGATAGGACCATTCATGGAACCAGAAATATTACCAATGACACCAGAATGAATGTGTTCTATGAGTGGTTCATGATTTGGGAATAATGCTGTTGATGCTAGGGTCATATTCTTGAACCCCATTGCTGCAATAGTGTCCATCACTTCACAAATGACGAGATCGCCGTATCTGAGGTTGTGGATAAAGCCAATAGTCATCCCATCGCACAAGTTAACCATAGAAATTACTTTTTCCAAGTCATCAAAAATACGTTTAGTTTTGTTAGTGGTAATTCGTGGAGTAAACTTACGGCCGTGTTTTTTCTTTCCCGCAGGAGGAGTAGAATATGGCCCTGAATAAGGGGTATACGTTTTTCCAAAAAGATTCTTTGGTACCTCTCTTTTCGCTGCATTTGTAACCAATTTATCCACCTATGGTAGTTTTTAAAGAAAAGACAAAAATTTTTTGAGTTAGGCAACTGAAGTTAATTTTTGTGGAAATAAATTTTCCATTACAAATGTTTATTCGTTGTTTAGTTTCGTCTTTTTTCGTTCTCACGTGTGGAACAACGAATTAACCTGTTAGTTAAAATGGTTTTTGGGTGATATAAGTGCACGATTACGTTCAAAAAGAATTTTCTGAACAATTACCTCAAATCTCCGATGAAACATTGCGAAAGAAAGTTATAGATGTGTGTGTTGAGGCACTTCGTACTGGAAATGATGGACAAGGATGGGAAAATATGGATTTTCCTTTTACGCTCTTTATTCCAGGTGTAACGGTGAGCTTTTCAGATCATGTTCGAATAGTAACAGATTTGGCTAGCCTATCAGCGGATCTACTAGAAAAGCAGGGAATTCCTATTAATCGCGATATTCTGATTGCGAGTGCGATTCTACATGATATAGGTAAACCACTCGAGTATGTTAAGACATCTAAAGGAGAAGTAACAAAATCCAAAATAGGAAATCGCCTTCGCCATCCAGTAACAGGAGCAGGCCTGGCAATGAAACACGAACTTCCCTATGAGGTAGTACAGAATATTTATCAACACTCTTGGGAAGGAGATAAAGGACCAGGACGTACTGTTGAAGGTGAAATTGTACATCGCTGTGATTTCCTACATTTTGGGCCTTTAAAAATCTCTATGGAGAGTAAATAACAAGGATGATAAGATAATGACTAAATATAAGATTGCTTATATGCCAGGGGATGGGATTGGAAAAGATGTGTTAGAAGCAGCCCGAATTGTACTGGATTCTACAAACTTCGATGCAGAATATATTCCATACGATATTGGATTTGACGTTTTTAAAGCCGAGGGAGATCCCCTTCCAGATCGAACAGTAGAGGGAATGAAAGAAACAGACGCAGCTCTATTTGGAGCTATCACTTCTCGCCCAACAACTGATCCTGAAGTAGTAAAAACTGTTCAAAAGTTTGGTATCCCATATCGGTCACCAATTGTAAGGCTAAGACAAACATTCGATCTCTATTCCAATATGCGACCAACTAAAGCTTATAAAGGCAATCCCCTCAATTATCGGGATGATATTGACCTTGTTACATTCAGAGAGAACACAGAAGGTCTTTATACTGGTATCGAATATGACAGTGGAGACGAATTCAAACAGCTCACCTCCTTGGATAAATTTAAGGAATTTGATCCTGCAACTTCCGCTGTTTCGTGTCGAGTTTTTACTGAGAAAGGATGTCGACGGATTTTAGTGACCGCATTTGATTATGCAAAGAAATTCGGGTATCCAACAGTGACCGTGATCCATAAAGCTAATGTCATAAGACAAACCTGTGGTATGTTCAGAAGAATTGCTTTTGAGGTTGCTAAGGATTACCCTGAGATTGAGATGTGGGAGACAAATATTGACGCAATGTGTATGTGGTTAATTAAGAATCCTCAGGATTATGGGGTTATGGTGACAACAAATATGTTTGGTGATATCATCAGTGATCTTGCAGCTCAGTTGGTGGGAGGACTAGGTTTTGCCTCAAGTGCTTCAACAAATGGAGATGCTTATGGTCTATTTGAACCTACACATGGTAGCGCCCCGAAGTATTCAGGACAATATAAAGTAAACCCGACTGCAGCATTCTTGTCAGGAAAATTAATGTTAGAATGGTTAGGAGCCAAAGGGGATTCTTCCCTTTTACAAATCGCAAAAAATATTGAAGAGGGAATTTCTACAGTAATAAAGGAAGGAGAAATTAAAACTTACGATATGGGTGGTTCTAACACAACTTTAGAAGTAGCTGAAGAAGTTGTTAAGAAAATGCCATAACGAATTTTCTCTAGAAGAAACCTAGTGCCTGATGATTTGTTTATGACAGTAACTATCACTTTTTACGGACCACTAGAACGCTGGGCTGGAAGAAAATCCTTTATCGCAGAAGGTGCAACTATACGTCAGATATTAGCCGCATTAAAAGATCAAATAGGGAAGTCAGTATTAGATCATCTGGTGTACCAAGATACAGGTAAAATCAAAAGTCACTTTCATGTCCTTCTGAACGGAAAAGATATCGAATCGTTAAGAGGCCTTGATGAAGAAGTGAAGGACGGAGATAATATTACTTGCGTCCCACCTGTGGGAGGAGGTTGAGATATTTCCTTAATGTTGCTGCATATTCAGTTGATTTGAGTGGAAATCTCTTAACAATTCTTTTCTTTATGGGTTCCAGTAGTAAGAGAGAATAAAGCCCCCAACTGCAATAAAAATGCTTCCTACTATGAAAAGATACCCAATGTGAGGATAAATGGTATATTCATTAAAAGACAGTGAATTTAATCCTATAGCTTCCTCTTTTCCACCAAATCCAGGAGCAAAAACTGGAACCATAAACGAGACCATGACTGGAACAAGAATGAGAAAAAGTAGAACATAGGCTTTTCTTATCGTTGATCTTTGTAAGAACGGATTCTCATAGATCCGTATCGCCATATTAAGAGATAATATCGTTCCAAGGAATAGAAGTGCAAACGAGTAATTTTCATTTAAGTGTAATGCACCACCATCAATGACTTTTGTATATGTTATCTGGTCTTTTACAAATTGAAACCATGGTAGAAACATAGCACCCAAAAAGATAGGAATTTGTGCAACGAATAATGTTAGAAAAACCGAGCTTTGATATAAAACCTCTGTTTGATAATTTTTGTTGGAGGTATGATCGTTTGCTTTCGATTTTGAATGTAGCAATAGATCATATTTAGCATCGACATTTGGATTACTCTGAAATCTTTGCAACAAAAAATAACTCCTATAAGCATTATCGAAATAATAATCTATTAAATATAATTGTTGATGCAACCCTTTCATTATCGATTTTTTTGTTTATTATCTTAATTTGATCATTACTAGTCTATTTCAATAGGTTTCTCACATTTTTGACCTTAAGAGGATATTTTTTTAACAACCTATTCTTTTTTAAGTTCTGTTTTACCACATAAAGGATGTCATCGTCTTGAAAAGAGACCAGTTCTTCTAGATAGTCAAAACCATCCGTAGGAATAGCTTGAACGACGACACTCAATGAATAAGACAATCCTTTTCGTAATACTTTGAACTCCTCTGATTCTCGATCTTTAGAAGCTTGAATCTGGTTGAAAACTTCTTTGTGAAATTCTAGTGCTTGTTTTGCAGTCTTTTCATCTTGAAGCAAGCTCGGTCCTGCTACACCTGTTACTACAGCTCTCATTTTGAGCCATTGATTCTTAACGATCCATGTTTGCAGTTCTTTTAGCATTAATTGCCCTTTAACTTTGTTGAGTTTATAGATTCCTTTGGCAACCGCTTCACGTATACGCCAGCGTGAGTCATTTGCTAATTGTTTCAAAAAATGAATCGATTCTTTAAAATAAACCTCTGAAGTTGTTCCTATTGACCCAAGGGCCCAAGTACAACAAAACGGAAGAAACTCTAGAGGATCATTTGTGGGTGCTTGATCTGGGTTGAGTTCGAGTTGTGTTGTGATGAATTTCCAAAATAATGTTTCCTCTTTTTCCCAATATTCTTCTAATACCATTATAAATGCTTTTGCTAATTCAAGATTTGCTCTACGGCTGGGAAGGTTACTGTTTGATAACAAATATTGAATCAGGTTACTTTCATCACCTGTTTCAAGAAGTTCAGAAAAAAGAACTCTTAAATCGTTTTGGTGCCTTTGGACTTTGCTCATTTTCAATTTCTTCCTCAAAGAATCAAATTAATATAGTTTTATTTAAATCGGTTGTTTGAAAGCTCTACCCTCTGAATATT
>JAEOTU010000189.1 GCA_016839665.1 Candidatus Hodarchaeota archaeon | reverse complement strand
ATTTATGACCGATATCCCCCGACAGTGCCAATTTCTACAGAAAAACCAGCAGTCCAGAAGATTGAAATGACAAGGAAAGGAGAAATTTTGAGTGCCGATATTCTGGAGGAACCTGTTAAACCTGCCCGAGTCTTTCCAACGATAAAACCACTACCAACAGTAGAAATCACAGAAATAACCGAACCAGTTACTGAAGTAGAATCTACAAAAGATTTTAGTCGCGTAGTTCCAACCGCAGAAGACGTGGGAGAAGACAAAAGATCGTTATTCTCCTCGATTCAATATCGAGTTCAAGACCTGTTTTTTGAAAAGAAAGAAATGACTATTATTGCATGTTTAATTCCTTATTCTGGATCCATTAAGGAAATTAGAGTAGAATTTGACGAGGACAGAATTACAATGGAGGGGAGGATGAAAGGTGAGAAAATAACTGCACCAGATCTTGAGATACAGGTTTATGGAGAACCCAGGCGCCCATCATGGGAGGATCCTTGGCAAAATATTGAACTGAAAGGTGAAAGTAAATTCATTGAACAAATAAAATCACGAGGAACAATGGCTGATAACTTCGCTTCTCTAGGGACAAGTACTGTTAAAATTAAATCAGCTAAGGAAGGAGAAATTCATCTAAGTATTATGTGTACTGAAAGTAAAGAGGCAATTGAACGTGCTTACACACTAATTAAAGAACTCCAATCTTTTCTCGAGTTATCTCTGTATTAAGACTAGAATAGAAAGGCCTTATTCAAGAGTGCACAGCTTTATCTCAAACGGATCAAAAGAAAGTTCAAGTTTACCATCTGTAGGTGAGATGATGATCTTTTCACTTCCATTAATCTTGATGTCTCTCAATTTTCCAACATTCGATGGTAATTGAACCTTTGAAATTACTGTTTCCCTTGTCATGTTGAATAGAGTAAGGTAAATCTTCTCATTTCTTACTCGAAGGGCTGATAGACGAATATTGGGATCATTAACCTGAATTATGGGTGTTAACAAATCTTCTTTTGGCCTTGCGTTCTTAAAATAGGATGAAATAGGCAATAATGTAAAAACTTCAGAGTGATCAGCACTTTTGATAAATGATTCTTCCTTGGAGTGTGCTATAAAGCTATAATTAAACGTATAGTATTCATTGAGTTCTTGGGCCCCAGGAGTTGCATAGTATGGACCAGCATGTTCTGGGCGTTCAGGAATACCCGAACGTGAGAGCCAACCAATTGATCGTATCAAAGTTATAGCAAGGCGAGATCCCTCTACAAGTTCCACCTCGGGTAATCCCTGATTCATCAAAGTAACTGCCGCTTGATCAGTTTCATTCTCAACGCGAATGAAGCGTTTCTGAGGTTGGATTCCAGAAGGCTGTTCAATATAGGTCTCATCACCCACGGGATCACCAAATCGTTTAATATAGCCAAAATGGGTAGAAGTAAACGTATATTGTGATTTAAATGGAAGGTCAAAGCATATTCGGAGTCTATGATCTTTGGCAGTATTTGTTAGGCTTGTCTTAATGTCAATTCGTGATAAATCGCGATAAAATCTGAAAACAGTCTTAACTGGTATTTCTGACTTTCCTTTCCTTTTTTTTCCTGATGATTCAATTTTCTGATAGACTGATAACGTCGAGGTCTGTTCAACTTCACAAAATAATGAGCCAGAAGTTGTGATTTCCCTTTTCACATCATTAACTTTGACAAACTCAGGTCCGAGTCGCCCAAAAGTATATTCGTCACCACGGTCGCCCCAATCTTCAAATTGGTGCAAGTTCTGATAGTTAACGTCGTTTACCTTGTCAAGTAAATTGAAAGTGCCATCTTTATTGAAGGTAATCTCGTAGAAATCATTGGATACACTGTGTTTAGAAAATGATAGTTTTTTCGCAACATGTGATGTTACAGGCTCCGAACTTGGAGTAAAATGAGAGAACCCATAAGGTGTCAGTGGAACAAGTGTTGCGTATGTTTGTTCGGCCTCTCTTGTGACTAAAATGTGGAATTTCTTGTATTTTTTACTGTCTATTTTTTCAAGAAGCCCTTTCTTTAAAGTTCCAGTTTCTAGATCACCTTCAGGTTTATCTCCAACTAATAAATGTACTTCACACATTTTTGGAGTCTCTCCGTCGAAAAATGACACCTCATTAATGTAAAAGTCCATAAGTTGCCGGCCAGGCAGCATTTTCATTAAGGCTTTGAGTTTCATAGTTCCAACAGTCATTTCCCAAACTTTATCTGAAGAAGAATAGATGGCTTGAACTTCATATTCCTCTCCTTCAGGGGTGATGAGCTTCCGTATTGGTTCTTTGGCTGGCGCTTTTATCTCGAAATACATTGGTAAATTTGCGCAATTCGTCGGATTGAACACTAAAAAAGAATTATCTGTTGAGGGTTCTATCGCAGTTTCTAAGGCTTCTAGAGCTTCGTCAATAGTGCCTTCGGTAATTGATTCTGAATATGAATAGCGAAATCTCATCTCATCGTGAGTTTGATCTACTGAACAGCCACATATTGAATCATGTGGTTGATTACGAAGATGCCATTTCCAGGCCTGAGTTAAGAATGAGGTTGGATATTCCTTTTTAAGATAATACCATGTATAGGCATTTAATGGCTCAGCATAATGAGTTAAGAGATCTTCTACTTTTTGGTTCCATTGTTTAATCCACATACGTGCGGAATAAGTATCCTGTAACAGATGGGCCCGAGCTGCTGATCTCAATTCGCCGACATATTCAGGAGGAGAATAATTCTCCTCGTTAATCATTTGCTGAAATTTCGTTACAAAATCGTCTAAGATCCCCAACGAAATTTCCATTCCTTCAATATCGACCTGTTGAAGAGCTGATGCTACATTCTTATTAGGGACTTGATGATCTGTTCCATGATGTAATAAATATACTGGTATGGGAGAAAAAGGGTGTAATTGGTTAACAATGTTTTGAATTTCATCAGATAGTTTTTCTGCTTCTTCAGGAAGGTGCGCGGCATTTCCATAGCCAAAAGGGAGGTATACGGTTAACATGGAAGAATTAGCTAATGTATCACTCTTCCATTGAAAAGGAACTGTTGCGATCTCTGGAGGTACCCCTCGCCATACAATTAAAACACTAAAATTCGTCAAATCTGCAGCTAATTGAGGAATAGCCCGTGAGTGTCCGAACATATCAGGAAGGTAACCGATTTCCATCAATGGGATATCAAACTCTTTTGCTAGATCGTAGCTATATTCCAAATTACGGATGAGACTTTCCTGTCCTACTAACCAAATATCAGGTAACAAATACCAAGGCCCAACCCTGATTTTGTTTGCACGGATATGATTGAGTAATTCTACTTTTCTCTCAGGACGAATTTCAAGGTAATCCTCTAAAACGATTGTCTGTCCATCAAAAGAAAAATAATACTCCTGTGTATTCAAAATGTCTAGCAACTCATCAACTAATTTCACAAGTTTATACCGAAATTTTTGGAAAGGTAAATACCACTCGCGATCCCAGTGAGTATGAGGTGTGATATAAACGTATTTTCTGTTTGTTGAGAGATTTTCAGTGTTTGTATCCATCAGGTAGCATCTCCAAGGTATTTTTGTCAGTAAAGATAAGATCTGAATCATTAATGCTGTTCTTGAATCAAGAATTTAATTTTACCTATTATCAATGTCAATGATTTTTAACAATCCTTCAAAGATCCGCTTAATTTCACTCCGAATCTATCTAAGAATTGTAATTCATCCTCTTAATATTAAATAAGATGTAATTTTCAACTTTTGCGTAAGATAAAATACGAATGTTTTTTTAAGAACAATGAGAACTTTTCCACGATAGTCTTTTTTAGAAGAAAATTGTATTTGCATAACAATTAAGAAAGACATTATATTCTCATTCTATTATTAAAATATTCAAATTAGAATTGTCCAGTCACAAAAGAGGAATCTGTTATTGAAAACCGAAAAGATTAAGCTATTAAGGGCGATTTTTAGTCATTTAAAATTAGATGAGATACCTAGTAGCATGGTTTCGCGCAGATTGGCTATTTTCAAAGCGTTTGAGGAAAATAAAGATAAACTTCTCGAACCAGAGTTTTCTAACAAATTTTGGGAGGTTCAAGGAAAAGTCAAAGCCACATTATCGCCTACT
>JAEOTU010000188.1 GCA_016839665.1 Candidatus Hodarchaeota archaeon | reverse complement strand
TGAGAGTAAATTATCCCCAGCAATTAGGATTTTTTCAGCAGGAAAATATCCAAAACATGAATCTTCAGTGTGACCCCCAGTAAGAGTTAAAGTTAACTCTGTACTTTCCTCAGATCCGAAAACTTTGCGAGATGAGAATGTTTGTGTCGGTTTAAAGGTTTTTAGGGTTATATTCTTCTTAGATTTGATCCTTTTATGAAAGGGGGGCATGAATTTTTCTGACGCAATAATAGGAATATCTAGGAATGCTTCTAATCCTAAAAAATGGTCATTATTCGCATGTGTAAATGTTAGGATCGCTTTCTCTAGATTGTTTTCCTTGTGCATTTCCTTTCTAAATTTGCTCGCTACGGTGGAATTAATTCCTGTGTCAATAAATAAAAGCTCAGACCCCAAATTTACGCAAACAGAATTAACTAAGTAATAATTGCTGTCTTGACAAATCCATACTGATGCAGTTACTTTGATGATTCTCATCTGTGATTGTAATTACTCCTTGAAGGCGATTCGATTCTCAAGGGGATGATAAATTCCTTCTTTTTAACTTAAAGTTTCTGGGCAAATTCAGAGAAAAGCCTAGCGACGAATTTTTCGAATTGAAGGATTCCCCCAACCCGTGGGTCATTAGATTCAAGAACTGTGTATTCGAGAGGTGAATGCGCACGTCCGCCGTGACCCAATCCTCCATATACAAATGGAAGTTTGAGGATTGATTGGAACATTGAAAAAGGTGCCGAACCAGCTAGGAGTGGATAAAAAATTGGTTGTTTTCCATAGTGTTCATAAACTGATTTTGTTGTTTGGATAAGAGGATGAGAAGGAGACATCTTTGCCGGGCCATAACCGGCTCCAAGATGTAACTCAACCATAGGAAACTTCTCTTTGATGAATTGAGAATATTTTTCACGGACATAATTCACCTCTTGAAAAGGTGGAAGACGGATATCTAGGTTTGCATGAGCCTCGTGAGGAATGATGGTCATACTCCCATCTTCGTAATAACCACTTTCAATTCCATTTACAGATAGCCCTGGTTTATATAATTGTTCAACTATGGCTTTTTCTCCGATTAATTCTTCACTGTTTTTCTCTCTAAACTTGGTTACACTTAACGATTTCTTTAAATCATCAAAATTCATATGCTTAAGGAGTTCTTTGATAACATCCTTATCTTCTTTGGATGGACCAACGATATTGGGATCATCCATGATACCAGGTACTAAAATTTCATTTGTATCGTCATTTTTTAATGTCATAATTACTTCTATTAATTTAAAGATTGGATTTTTTACTAATCCAGAATAGGAGGAGTGTAAGTTTCGACCAACAGGTCCTCCCCAGTCTCCGCCTCTACACCATAACTTTGCTGTAATGCATCCTCTGACACCCAAAAAGAATCTTATAGATCCATCATGTTCTTCGAAGAACATGGGAAAATAGACAGCAGTACTTTGTTTTAATTTATCAGAATACTCATTGATAAATGGGCGCATGTGAGGAGACCCTAGTTCTTCTTCTCCTTCTATAGCAAAAATAAGATTAACAGGTAATTCTCCATCTTCTTCTAAGAAAGTCTTGAAAACATTAAAAGCAGCCATAGTAGGACCTTTTTGGTTAGTGACACCTCGATTCATTAGACATTTTCCAGAAAAACCTGGGAACCATTCGAAATCATGTATTTCTGCCCCAAAAGGGTCAATTTTTTTTTCATTCAGTATCCATTTTTCAGGATAGACTGGTTGGACATCATACATCGAATAAAATAGGATAGTAGGTTTTTTTCTGTCGGACCATACTTCTCCATAGACTTGTGGATGGCCAAACTCTTCTCCCATGGTTTGTGCTAGATGGACATTTTCTCCACCAAGATCTTTAATTTTTTTGATCAGAATTTCAGTTGTTTCACGAATTCCTTCTCCTGTGGCTGAAACGGAAGGTTGTCGGAGGAACAATTGTATTTCAGGAAGATGATTCTCAGCAAAATGTTCATCAATCCTGTTGATAACATCTATTAAGGGCATTTCAATCACTTTTCATCTAGAAAGCTCTAATTTGTATATTCAAGAGAATTACATTATTCAATTAAATATTCATCCTTCCCACAAAGGAAAATTTTCAAACTTGAGACTTTTTTAAAAAAAACTGAAATCGAAAGTAATTTATCCAAAGATATTAAGATTGGTTTAAACATTTACGTATGTTGCTTTACTTGTTGAATCCTATTGGAATCAACTACAAACAACATAGCGTCAGTAATAACAACCTAAAAGTAGTGTGATTCTTATGCGTAGAAGAAAGAAACCCTCAGAAGTAGACCTGTTACGAGAAGAGTTGTCAAGCAAGCTAGATGAAGCCACGAATGAGATAGAGGGGAAGATCACCGCCATTGAAGAACAAGTGGAAGGTACAACATCTCAAATAAGTGAAAAGTTATCCAGTAAGCTTGATGAAGCTACAAATGAGATAGATGGAAAAATTGCCGCCATTCAAAAGCAAATGGAAGGAACAGCTGGCGTTCTAACCGAAGTATCGCAGCAATTCGAAGGGAAGAGTGTGGATATTAGAGCACAAACATCCAAGGAACTCCGAGAGTCAATTGATGAAGTGCGAAGTTCATTAGAAACTTTGGGATTGGAATTAAATAACCAAATCTTGGATCTCAGTACAGGGTTCGAGAAACTGAATCAAGATACGAGCAATTGGATTCTTGCTCATAATGAACAAATTGAGGAGTTCCGAGAGAAGTATGTGACCGTTCTGGAAGAACTTCGTCAAGGTAGAAATATTGCTGTTGAAAAAGAAGAAATTATGAGCCAAAAATACTTAGAAATAGTCAACCAATTAAAGGAAAAAGAGAAACTTGCGCTTGAGAAGGAAGCACTCACTCAGCAGCGTATTGGTTCCTTGCAAGAAGAGATTACCAAGAAAGTTAAAGAAGTGGAAAAGTCCTCAACTCAGCTTGAGCAATTAGAAGCAGAAATAAAAGAAAAAGGCAATATTATTGAGGAATTGCAGCAAAAGAAACTTCTGGCTGAAGAGTTCGAGTTCCAAATTAAACGGCTAAAAGAAGAAAACGAGATGAATAAGTACGAACTTGAACGAGCAAAAACTCAAATCACAACGATGAATGATGATACTAAGAGATCTGTGGGGACAACCAAAGCAGTGAAGACGTTTCTGAGTGAGAGTGAATCTGGCCGCATTTTAAGCCACCTAATGAGTATCGAAACTGCTAATTTAGACGAACTAGCGGCAATGACCGGTATTGCTACCTATACAGTCCAACAAATCATACAACGCTTCCGCGACCTAGGTATAGTAACTTTAGATGAAACAACAAGAAAAGTAAAATTAAGTGATTGATTGGTTGAAGGATTCCTAATAGCTTAGTAGAACATCATTAATGAAAAAGCTAATTAGAGATTGGAGGGTATATATATGGAAGCAAAAATTGGATCAATCATTATTCGATTAGTTCAAGGTGATATTACCAGAGAAAGAACTGATGTAATTGTAAATGCAGCAAATCCAAGCCTCCGCGGTGGGGGAGGGGTTGATGGAGCTATTCATCGCGCAGGAGGTCCTGAGATCCTTCAAGAATGCATAGATAAATATCCCGAGGGTTGCAGGACGGGTGAGGCTCGAATTACAACTGCAGGGCAAATGGATGCGAAATGGGTGATTCACACTCCAGGTCCTATTTGGCGAGGAGGCCAGCAAAATGAAGAGGTTCTTTTAGCAAATTCTTACCGTAACTCTTTACTTCTCGCAGCGAAGCATAGTGCTGAATCTATTGCTTTTCCCTCCATTTCCACAGGTGTATATGGTTTTCCTATTGAAAAAGCTGCAAAAATTGCTATTTCAACAGTTATCGAGAACTTAGCTGAAACATCAATTAAAATAGTGCATTTTGTGCAATTTAGTCAATCAGACTGTCAAGTTTACTCAAGAACGCTAACTCAGATTCTAAAGGACCTTCAGGAGGAGTCTAAATAGATAATCAATATCCTCTCATTATTGAACTGAAGCGAATTTATAGTAATTGACATGTATAAAAAGAGAAGTAAGGAAAATTAGTCAGAAGCATAATTTTTAGCCATTTCTGCTCGGGAAATGACAATTCGTTGAACCTCATTCGTCCCTTCGTAAATCGGGGTAATTCTAACATCTCGATAATAGCGTTCAACATCATACTCTTTGATGTAGCCGTATCCACCATGCATTTGAATTGCCTCTGTGGTGACTTCTTGAGCAATTTCTGACCCATACAGTTTTGCGATTGAGGCATACTCAGAGAAGTCTTGCTTTAAATCCTTCATTCGCGCAGCAGAAAGGTAAGCAAGACGTGCGGTATGGATTTTCGTAAACATGTCCGCAAGCTTCCATTGAGTCGCCTGAAAACTTTCGATTGGTTTTCCGAACTGTTTTCTAGTTTTAACATACGTTGCTGCTTTTCTGTAGGCAGCATCAGCAATACCAACCGCTTGAGCTCCTATACCAATTCTTGCGGCAGCTAATTCATATAAAACGACACTAAAACCCCGATCAATTTCACCTAACACATTTCGTTTCGGAATTACAGCATCTTCAAGGATGACTTCAGCTGTAGCATTACTGTGAAGGCCTAATTTCTCTTCAATCCGTGCAATTTTAAATCCAGGATTAGTCTTTGTTTCTATGATAAATGCTGTTAAACCTCTGGAGCCTTTCTCAGGAGAGGTTGAAGCTAGAAAGAGGTAGCAGTTTGCTATACCAGCATTTGAGATAAAATTCTTTGTACCATTGACAACATAATGGTCACCTTGGTCAATAACTTTTGTTTTCAAAGAACCCAGATCTGAGCCTGCCCCAGGTTCCGTGAAAAGAAGACCACCTATCATCTCTCCTCGTGCTAGCTTTGGTAAATAGTATTTTTTGGCCTCCTCAGTCCCAAATTTTTCAATAACATCATAAGATGAGTTTTGTAATCCATAGAGTAATGAGGTTCCTGCGTCTGCACGTGATATACGCTCGTAGCATGCGTTAACCAGGGCGAAAGATAATCCAACTCCTTCGTATTCTTCTGGAATAGCCAACCCCATTAAATCATTTTCAGCGAGCTTTTTCACGATTCTGTACGTCTGTTCTGGATACGATATTTTACCTGTTCCAACATCAAACGTGCAGCCTGTCTCATCCATTTCCTGAGCATACGGTTCAATCTCTTTTTTGCATAATTCGTCCATTAACTCAAGAACCATCTCATTCTGTTCAGTTTCTTCCTCATTATATCCAAATGTTGCAAAAATCTGTAGCATATCTTTCATTAGCGGAGACCATCCATACAATTTCTTAAATAAAAAGTGTAAATATGTTGTACTGAATTTAATACAGTATTAATATCAAATAAAATCTATTGTGAAAAATTAACACAACTCAAAAAAGAATTTTGGTGATAGGATATCTGTCATTAAGGCCTGAATTCACCAGAGAGCTGTCTGCATATCTAGTGGATTTCTATTGATATGAAAATAAGCAATCCAAAAACGGTGATTCTTATTCTTCAACCGAAAAAGCTTTAAGAACGTCAGATAATTTATCTGCATATCCTTTTGAGATGTTAAACTTCTGCCGAACCTTCCACACGCCCTCCTTGTTTTTTTGCCAGCCATATAAGCGAATTTGGGTTCTTCCTCCAGTCTCTATGAGGCATATGGCTTTTAACCATTGAGCCGTCTTCGCGAGCCTTTTTGCAGCGATTACTTTAATCGTCTTACTCACAGGAAAGTCTTCTGGATTATCAGTTAATAATTCCTTTACACTCATCGTTATTCCATTCCTTTAATTCCTTTATTTGCGTAAATACTTACATAGTGTGAAGCAATGTCAAGATAAAAAAAGTTTCGTATTTTTTCATCCAGCATTAAGAGATGTCTTATTGTCTAATGCTTTATGATCTGTTCAAAAAGATACTCTTCTCTTTTTTGCTTATTCTTGAAATAATTAGTTTTTCTTTAATAATTTATTAAATATTAAGCGGTACTGAAAGTAATTTCATAAAGGATCTCCTATTGATAAAAACTGAGTTTTTCAGGTATCATAAGCTTTTTAAGAAGATTGCCCAAATCTTGAGCTTTTTATAGTCGCTATTTCTCATGATTTAATGCAGATTCAGCATTTCGTGATACGAACCAAAATTCAGGAAGATGATCGATTTCTTATGCTCGTAAAAGTAACTGAAGAAACTAGAGATATCCTTAAAGCACTAGGTACATATGTACTGTTCTCAATTGTTTGCTATTTAATCCTTGCTTCAATCGGCCCAGTTGCCGAGGCTGATTTTTGGCGTACTATGATATTTTTGACATGCGCGTTCTCTGCTTTTTATTACAAAGAAGAATTCGACATTGTGTTAGCAGTAACGTTTGGGGGACCAACGATCGCTGGTTCATTATATATCATTTGGACTGCGGCTCTTCAGGTCAGTTCCATGCAGATTCAAATTCTCTCATACCTAATGAATAGTATTGTTGTAACTTTCGCCTTTGTTATGCTTGCTGGGGTTTGTGGTTTCTTAATCAATGCAATAGCTCGGTGGATGTCAAGTTTCCTTACATCGATCCCCTCTACTTCAGCGACACCTTCTAATGACGTTTTTAGTGTTGTAAACGGTAGATCTGAAATTCAAGCGTCCGCTCCAGTCAAGGATATTGACAAAAATTGGGATAGCTATTCTTCATCACATACAGATCGCCAAGTAATTGGAATTCTTATTTCTCTTGCCCTTATGTTAGCATTAATAATCTCACTTGGCCTTTTACCGATGTATGAATATTCTATTAACCTACACTTAACAATCTGGGATATGGGTTTAATTCCCGTGATTCTTATTATTTTAGCCTTTGTCAATCTTTTGACAATTATTGTAATAGTTGCTGTTTGGCGTTTTCTCCCCGAAAAAATTGAGAAATATCCTTCCACAATTGTAGGAGTTCAATCAAAACTCAGTCTCATTGGAATATTCCTAGCATCAGTTTTTTTTCCTTCTCCCTCATTATTACGTGTAAATACTTTTGTTGTTCAATCTAGTATTGGGATCGAGATATTGACATACGTCATTGTTTTGATGATACTTCTAACACCCGCGATAATGGAATATCTTCAGCCATTAGGACAACCAGAACCACCAACACCAACTTAATCCATTAGAAATCTCTTTCTTCAAGAGGGTGAGCTACCTCAATTTTTTCCTCTGGATTCGGAAATAAAAGATATCTAGATTTTTCTGCGACGAGGACAATCGAATTCTGCGATGAAAACTTTTTTGGAAAGTTCCCATTTGTAATTGACTGTTTTATTAATTAAGGAGCCTGAATAATTCGGATGATCTTTCTTTTACTTTTATTTCTGGAAAATCAACTCATATAAGTTTACTATCTTCTTTGATATCTACAGTTTGTTTCTTCAATAAGAATGGAAAACCTTCTTTATTCAGAAAAAGAAGGCTTTACGGTGAATAATTGATGGAGAATAAAACAGATTCAAAAGAGTTTTACTCGTTAAGTGGAGATACTATTGCTAAGGATCTGAATGTAAATTTAGAAAATGGATTATCATCTGAAGAAGCTCAGCGACGATTGGTGCAATATGGGTCTAATGAATTAGTATCTGGAGAAAAAATATCCCCTCTTAAAATGTTTATTCTCCAATTCAAGGATTTTATTGTGATATTGCTACTCGCAGCAACATTAGTCTCTATCATCTTTGGTGAATATGTTGAGGCCTTAATAATCATCGTCATTGTTTTGTTGAATGGAATTCTAGGTTTTATACAGGAATATAGGGCTGAAGCTGCTCTTGAAAAATTGAAGGAGTTAACTGGAGATGATACTCTAGTTTTAAGAGATGGTAAAGAAACTCGAGTTGTTGTCCAAGATCTAGTGCCTGGGGACATTCTTATGATGTTCGAGGGAGAGATTATTGC
>JAEOTU010000187.1 GCA_016839665.1 Candidatus Hodarchaeota archaeon | reverse complement strand
TCCAATGGAGATTGAAGAACAACAACGGAAAAAAACTTTTCCAAACTTGATGTATGAAATCACTGAGAACAAACAAACCATCGAAGTACATTCAATTCGTTCAGACAACGATGTGGCTGAGAAGAGCACACAAGCCAAAAAGAACTTTTCGAATTATAATCCTGACATAATTGATTTTATACGTAGATGTGACAGCAAACAGCAAGCAGAAGAAATAATCAACTTCATGGAAGAACGTTCAGAGATCACCCAGAGTTATGCAGAGAAACTGAAGTATCAACTTCATAAAAGAGGTGTACGTAGTTTTGGCTCAAAAAAGAAAGAAGGGTACTATTTTGTAGGATCGACAAAATAGATATTCGTCGATGAATACCAGACATTAAAGGAACTTTAGTGTAAACTTGTTAAATGGCTTCAATTAGCAGTTTTTAGGAGTATAAAATAATGTTCTGCAACTATGGTTTTTAATAGATAAAGGAAAGTAAATCAGAGAATGGCGATGTATCCCCGAATTGGGACTTCCTAGTCGCCACCCCGCACTCCAATTTTTTTTGGATAATAATTCAATTCATACAGCATGTAGATTATAATTTTTATTTGCGCACACGTGTGGAACTAAATTTCTTTAGAGCATTATATAAAAATGCGAATCCATTTTTCTGTTTTTTTCGCTTTCTTTTGATTGATTCCAAGTAATGATCTAATGTAGCTACACCTCCACCAGCTGCCAACGCAATAGCAGGATGGAAACCTGGCAATAAAGTCGCTATGATAGGTAATGAAGATACAGTTGCACCTCTTTTTAAAATTCGTATAAATTTCTCCATAACTGATTCTACAGAATCCTTTAGTTCTTGAATAGAGGGTCTTACCTTACTATCTACGATGTTAATGATTTTTTTATTAAATTCTTCATCCCAAAAACTGACTTTTGCTTCTGTAACCACTTTACCTATTTCAATTTTAAATCTCTGGAGAGCGTCTTTATTCTCATCACGAAAATCTAGAATGTCAGATATACTTGCTCCATATAACATTGGAATTGTCTCTGATATTACTTCAACACTTGTCAGGTCAATGGCCATGTCTTTTATGAATCCATAATCAACAAGCAATTTTTTTACAATTGTTGTTTTCTGCATATTTCTAAATTTAAAAAGTAAAAAACTATGATGGACTTTATAATCAGCTACTGGTGTCAGTGAAAATTTATCACATGCACAGAGCGCATGATTTATCATTAAAGACTCGCCCACTTCAAACGGCATCTTAACAATCCGAAGTTCACGATACCTGCGTTCTCTATGAATATCTTCAAAGTGACTAATTTCATACATTTCAGAATGACGACGTTCATGTAAACGTGCATTTTGCTGTAGTTGTTGCCCTGAGTAAAAATTAGGTATATTCAACAGATATTTTCTGAAAGTTGAATCCGCTAGTGAAGTAGGAAGTTTCTCAGCATAAATCTCCCAAAACTTAGATGTGCTATGTGTACTGCAATGCTTTAAGAAATCAGGATTAGTGATATCGTTTAACACACATCTAGTCATAATATCATCATAATCAATTAACAATTCGGAAGGTGAAATGTAATGAACCACTCTTTCAAATTCAAGAGTGTCCATATCGCTTTCAATACGTTTGAGTTTTGAGCTAGAATCTTTAATAGATGCTTCTTCTGGTCTCATGACATATATCTTATCAAAGTAGAGAACCATCGCTTTTAGGCATTCATTACTATGAATGTTCATATATGGGTAATAAAATGCTTCAGATTTCATATCGTTCATTCATCATAAGTTAGTTTAAATATAAATATTTGATGAGATGCGCGCAAGCACAGCGACCAATATTAAGCGATTCATTGGAATCGTGCTTCTCAAACGAACAAACAAGTAAATACAAAATGTTTGAACTTCTTTGAGTAATCCTAACTACTGGATTTTCATTTTCAAAGGGTATTTTTCTGGGTATCCAAGGAGGAATTACGCCTATAAACAAGGATAATTATAAAAGAATTCTAGGATCTCATAAAAGCTAACTAGATTACAGCTGAAAAATTTTTATTACCCTTCTTGAAAGCTATTACGAGAATCTAATGAAGATAATCTCTACATTCAGTGCGCCCGGAGGCTTGGACTACGGACTAATGAAAGCAGGACATTCAATTGTTTGGGCATGTGATTGCGATAAAGACGGAGGTAAAACTTATTCAGAGAATGTTTCAAGACACATTGTAGTTGAAGATGTGCGCAAGATTCTATTAACAGACATACCTGATGCAGATGTAGTTGTTGGAGGATTCCCATGTCTCGGTTTTACCATAGCTAATTTACAGAGGAAAATCGAAGATGAAAGAAACTATCTTTTCCTACAGCTTTTAAGAATCGTAGAAGGAAAGAAACCAAAATACATTTTAATGGAAAATGTACCGGGGATTTTAAGTCTTGGGAAAGGACATGTAGTAAAAATTATTTTGAGATTATTTCAAGATGCAGGATATGACATTTATTATGAAATTTTAAATTCAGCTGATTATGGCGTTCCACAAACTCGGCATCGAGTCATCTTTTTTGCTAAAAGAGACGACGTAGAGAAACACATTACTGCCCCTCAAACCACACATGCTGTTGATCCTATCAAGCGATTAGATGGGATCATTTTAGAGAAATGGTTAACAGTTCGAAACGCTATTGAAGATTTACCTGAACCGAATAGTGATATCCCAAATCATAAGGGTACTAAACATAAAGTAAAAATTAACAACTATATTGGCAATCGTCCAACTGCCTGGAACAAGCCGTCTCCTACAATTACAGGTCGCGGTAGCCGAACTGGTGGTCCTGTGATTATTCCACATCCAAATCTACATCGAAGATTGACTGTCAGAGAATGTGCAAGGTTGCAGACTTTTCCAGACGATTTTATTTTTTCAGGCTCTGTATCGGCTCAATATGCTCATGTAGGAAATGCAGTTCCACCTATCTTTGCATATCATTTAGGAAAGGCGATAAGTGAGGCTACAAATGAAACACTAAAACCATTTAAGCCAGAAGAGTGGAAGTTGCCTTGGCTAAGAGGGACAACCCATGATCCCCTTAAATGCTAAATTGGAAACCAATATTCCAGAAATAAATAATGTAAGAATTAAAAAATTTCAAAATAGAATTATGAAATGGTTTAGGAAAAATAAGCGAGAATTTCCTTGGAGAGATCCAAATAGGTCTCCTTATGAAATTTTGATTGCAGAGATTATGCTTCAGAAAACTAGAGCAGAGAACATTGTAAATACCTACTTAAATTTTATCAACAAATATCCGAACTTTGTAAGGCTTTCAAAAGCCAGTTTTAAAGAACTTAGTGGCATTCTAGAAGTTCTAGGGTTGTCGAAAATAAAAGCAAAGAATCTAACTAGGTTAGCCAAAGAAATCAAACTGCTTGGTGAAATTCCCAAAGATAAAGAAACTCTTATAAAACTGCCAGGAATAGGCCCTTATATCGCTAATGCCTTTTCAATCTCTGCCTTTTGCATGAGATTACCAGTAGTTGATACAAACGTAAGAAGACTGTATAACCGATTATTCTCCTTTGAAAGTAAAAAAGATCCTCGAAGAGATAAGAATATTTGGATTCTCGCAAAAAGGTTGCTGCCTAAAGTTCATTGCAAAGAATTTACATGGGCTATTATGGACTTTTGTGCTACTGTATGCAATGCAAAAAACCCTATCTGTCACTCATGTCCCCTAAATGATATTTGTGATTATGGAAAGAGTTCAAGTTTTGACAGCTAGATTTTTTATAGTAAACTGAGTTTTTTTGTAGCTATTTCCTCATTTTCCACCATAAAACTTTTGAACCCTATTTCTTACCAACTATTTGGTTTGTTAATTGAAAAAACAGTTAAAGCTTTTTGGAAGCACCGTTGAAGAAGATAAAGATAATCTAGCGGAATATTCAAAAGACTTCTTTGAAAAATTTAGCCTTGAAAGATCGCCGAAAAATATAGATGACATACATAAAGCATTTACAGCCTTGAGAGATCAAATTCATAAAGGAAACGTGGAAGCTTGTCTTATAGGTAAATATATCTATGAGCATATTTCGAGAAAGGAAATCCGCAAGAGAAGGGTAACAGCAAGAGATTTCGAAGAATTTCTGGTGACTTTTTTCAACGGAAACATTATAGAAGCAGAACAAAGAAACCAATATCTTAAAGAATTGTCAGGAAGCGATGAATTTTCTAGACGCGTATCCAGAAATAGATTAGAAAAGCTAGATGTCGTGTTAGGGTCTATATTACTCTCAGTCAAAACATTTGTTCCTACAAATAAAGAATTAAATGCAGGTTCATTCTCTGCCGAGGCACTGTTTCAAGGTTTTTTACCCTTACCTATTCCTAGCGAAAGAACTGATTTAGGGAGTCCTAGAGCATTAGAAGAGAAGTTCACAAATATTCAAAGCAACGGTCAATGGGATAATTTTGTTAGAAGATTTGAAACAATGGTTAATACAATATATCTAACAGACTGGATATTCACAATAAAGGGAGGACAAGTATTCGACATATTTTTGCTGTCTAAAAATGATTTCAAAAGAT
Source organism: Candidatus Hodarchaeota archaeon (assembly GCA_016839665.1). The sequence goes on along the minus strand of JAEOTU010000187.1, from coordinate 4,624 downwards.
TTATGATTGATGCTGTAAAAGGGGGCCCTTCTAAAGCAGTAGAGTTTCTTAATAGGTTTGAGGCTCATGCAATAAGAACAAGACGTAATCCTTTGCTTTCTAAAGCAAAACATATCAGTATCAATTTGATTGGGCCCATCGCTAGAACACTTGGTAATCTAGACGAAATGGTTAATGAAATCAGATCAATTACAATAGCAACACTAGTTGGGAAGGTTGAGCCTAAAGAAGCGCAGAACACTATTCTTAAAAGAGTAGGAGAGTTCTTTAAAGAGATTGGTTATTGAAGTGGATCTGAAGAAGTTCATAAACGCGCGCGCAGAGGTAAAGGTTATGATGGAAAAACTGCCTTCGAAATATCTAAAAGGATTTTGAGAAACGATGATTGGACGAGGAGAGAAGTAATAAAAAGACAAAAATGGATGACTAGACAAGCCAAGAATATCTTGAACTTGAGGTTTTAGTTGGATCTGTCTTAAAATGTGCGCGTGAATAGATGAACTCTAACCGAACTACGCTTTCAAGATACTAGCGTCAAAAAAAATCGCCAAAAGATTAAACAATATTCCACAGAATACATTGATGTAAAGGTCTTAAGCCACCTGATATACATTGGATTTCATAAGGTAGTTTCTTTTCTAACCGAACTATACTCCGAGGGTCGAATCGAATATCGATCACTCGGAGCGCCTAGCTACAAGTATAATTTTAGATGTTGTGTCTTAGAATATGCTTATGATTGTATGTGTATGTATGTGCATGATTCTCTTGTTTCTACTTTTTTGTTTCACCAAATAAGAGTTTTAAATCTAAGATTATATGTATCTATTTTCTCTTTTTCCATAAAATTAAAAAAGACATACATGCATTTCTGTATAGGGGAAAAAATTGAAGGCTTTTCAAAATATCACTACAATTCTAGTAATTATATTGATTTTAGGAATTTTATTGCCTTATGTAAAGGCAGATGAGTTAATTACAGATCCATTAGAAGACTTATTGCCTTCTCGAGAAGACATTCCAACTCAATGGCACACAGGAAGTTCTTCAAACACATCTATTCAAGAGCCTGGCTTTTTAGAAGGAAAAACTGTAAGCTACAATAGAATTTTTGGTGATACAGACGTTATGGTATTGTATATTTCTGTCTATAGATTTTCCAATGCTACTATGGCTAATGAATATTGTGACAAGGAAATTAATGAAATCAAGTCTGAAGGAGGCTATTCAGAAATAACAATTTCTGGAGTCTTTGCAGTAATTATAGACTATGGTACATTAGAAGAAGCAATAAGTTGGGGGGTGACAAGTAATATAGTTTTTACAGTCAAAGTTATAAACACCTATTATTATGAAAATCCTACTGATGAATTGATATATTTCACTAATTTAGAGAATAACATAGTCCCAGAGTTCTCATTATTGATTTTACTGATATTTATTATGATATCCACTCTCTTAATTACCATTGGAAAACCAAAAAGCCATTTACTAATAGAAAATCTAAAATAATTATGCATAAAAAACAAAAAAAGTGGTTTGATTGGCTTATTCATCTTATTATGACTCAATACAAAAAAGTATGGTTGAAAGATATTGGGCAATGGGACCTGAAGAGAATACCAAACATGCACCAATTATATCAAACCTATTAACAGAAGAACTCATTAAATCTGAAATAGCTAGATATCTCCCTCCTTACCTTGATATTTCGAAGGGAGAAGTCGTCAAAGAAAGAGAGATTAGCGGAGATTGTGACCTTATAATCTTCAAGAGACCACCGATCTTTCAATACGGCTCAATTGCAATAGTGCCCTTCGAAAACGTCAAGGCAATAATTGATGTAGAGGTTCATGGTGAAAATTTTCTCAAATCAATGTTCCAAGAAAAAAGTAAACGTTCGAAGAAGGTTTTAAAAAAAATCAAAGCGTGGAAAACCTTGAAATCTTTCACAAAAGAACTTCTATATGTTGGTCTTCACGCACACAAGAACAGTCCTGTATTTCCTAAATGGAGGAAAGCTACAAATGAGAGAAATTTACCAATTTTTATTTTTTACTTAAAACCATCTAGGCAGATAATCGAAGGCGCATTTCAAAGGTTAATAACAAAGATCCAAGAACTCAAATAATTTCACCAAAATTGCACCTATATGAAAATTCTAAGTAAAATAAAATCACTTAGTATGTTTGCTTCAGTACACTAAGTATTTTCACTGATCATCTTTTCAGCATCTCTCACAATGCGATCAACTAATCTGCTGTGGAATTCCTCAAGTGAATCGGTCAGAATACCACGAATTTCTTCAGGTGGATAACCCATTTTTGTCATTGAATGGACAACTTCTTCAATTTCTAACCATATATCAAAGGTTTTTATCTGTCCTTTTGGAGATAAGTTATCTAAAATAGATTTAATTCTCCTTCTTTGCTTGGCATATTCTACTTTATCATGGAATTCTTCTGGTACATAATAGACATTATAGGGAGGTCGAGCTTCGAGAATAGGTTTAGCTTTAATTTTTCCCTCTTTTTCAAGGTCTCGTTTATACTTATAGAGAGTACCTCTTGATATGCGCTTTGAAAGCCCCTCATCAATAAACTGATTTTCTAGTTGTGTAGACCTTACTTGTTTTTCATCATAGATGAAAATCCAAACATCTTCAGGCATAATAGCAGGCATTTTTTTCCTATCCAATCTTGAGATTATACAATGTATAGAGGTTATACCTATTTGAGTTTTTTGAGTATTAAATATATTGTGAAAAAAAATGGCACCCAGAACTTTGTTGACACTTTTACAACGTGTCTTAGAACATGTTTGTGATTGTGTGAGTATGTGTGTATATATGCATATATGGTGTAATTTGATATGAGCCCTTACCATTGGATAGATCCTCAGTTAATGGATGTTCATCAGAAAAAAAAGCATCAACGTATTGTCGCTATTGCCAAACTGAATAGAGGTAGGGTGAACTACAAGGAATTTCTTGCAGAGATGCAATATCAAGGGATTAGGGGAAAGATAGCTGATGAATATATTCAAGTTTTGAAAGATTTAAACATGATAAAAAGAGATAAAGAAGACTTTGTTCCAAATCTACTATCAGACTATTGGAAGCGTTTTGGTTTAACAAAAACTTCAGATACCTGAAAAACGTGGTTATTTATGGTTCTTGTTGAGCTTCCAGAAAAAAGGGGCAAATGCCCTGATTGTGGAAGCCAACAAGTCTGGAAATGTGGATTAAGATATTCAAGAGATAGAGAAATCCAGCGTTACTTATGTAGACAATGTGGATATCGCTTCTCTGAATCTAATATAAATATCAACATCTCGACTCAATCGAGTGAATTGCTTCATTCTAGTTCGAGCCTGACTGAGCAAATGGTCAGTAGCAAGAAGGTCACCATTAAGAAAGGATTGGATAGCTCTCTTCTCTTTGCGAGTAAAAATATACGACCTCAAGCCTCTAAACCTCATACAACTAATAAAAATAAAGGTTTAAATTCTTTCTATCACTATAACAGTGATTGTCGAGTATGCGCCTTAGAAAAGAAGGCGAAAAACTTGGCTTCCAAAACGGAAACTCTAAAAGATAAGCTCAGCGGGGGAGCTACAACAAAAATTAAAGGTAAAATGCTAGAGTTTGCTTGGCATCTAAAAAAACAAGGGCGAAGTCTGAACACTATAAAAACTTATAATTCACTTCTAATGAAACTTTTATTTCTCAATGCTGACCTTGGTGACTCGGAGAGTGTTAAGGAGGTACTGACTAGAGATGACATTCACCATAACACTAAAGCTCTAATGGTGACAGCATACAATAGTTTTCTAAAGTTTTTAGGTGGAACATGGGATAAACCGATATACAATTTTAAACCTAAGATCCCTTTCATACCACTGGAAAAAGAGATCGACGAACTCATTGCAGGATGTAGTCGAAGAACTTGCACGCTCCTACAACTACTCAAGGAAACAGGAATGCGCATTGGAGAAACCTTGAGACTTAACTGGACAGATATAAATTGTAAATCCCAAACTGTGTCCGTAAATGAGCCAGAGAAGAACAGCAATCCACGCATCCTTAACATTTCAAGCAAACTGATATCAATGCTTGAAGCGTTACCAAAAACAAGCGAGAGAATATTCAAAAATGTGACTACACAAACACTGTCAGGTCTGTTTAAAGCGCAAAGAGAAAAAGTCGCAAGAAAACTGAAAAACCCTAGGCTATCAAAAATCACATTTCACGTATTACGACATTGGAAAGCAACCATGGAATACCACAAAACAAAGGATATAGTTCATGTCCAATTATTACTTGGTCACAAAAGTATCAACAGCACACTAAAATACATATCAATCGAAAAAGCACTGTTTAAAATCTATAATGATCAATGGATTATTAAAGTGGCAAAGAACATTCAGGAAGGTCAGAAGCTAACAGAAGTAGGATTTGAGTTTCACTGCGACTTTGGAGCTGAAGGGAAGCTGTTCAGAAAGAGGAAATAACACCTTTATTTACTCGAGATTTCCCATACTTAAAGGAAAGTAAATAAGTATAATCTGTAATACATACAGCAAATCTTTAACAGGTGTCTGATTTGAAAAAACGTGCGTTGCT
>JAEOTU010000186.1 GCA_016839665.1 Candidatus Hodarchaeota archaeon | reverse complement strand
TTTTTTTAAGCTATTACCAGCAATTATTATCAACAAAGCCTCTATAAATCAAGAACAGCGAATCAATATCATTAATTTCTGTGAAGAAGAAAATATCCCGATTTTAGGAGAGCTTCCTTATAATATGGAAATTTATAAGGCAATGACTAATAGAAAAACTGTTCTAGAATATGGTATTAAGGAACTAGAAGTCCCCCTGCATGAGATGTGGTTAAGAATTCAGGAGCTTTTGCAATTAGAAGAGGAGGACCCTATCTGACCGAGCAGGTAAGAAAGGATCTACTAGCTGAGGGAGAAAAAGCTACCTTCATCACCATGCTATGCAACCTATTCCTGATTTTTTTTAAAATTGCGACAGGAGTATTCGTTGGAAGCATCGCCTTAATTGCATCTGGTTTGGACGCACTAACAGATTTTATTGCATCTTTAGCAGTCCTACTAGGACTTCGATTTTCTCAGAAGGATCCCTCAAAACGATTTCCTTATGGATACTATCGAATGGAGACACTAGCTACTCTAATCGTTGCCATTTTCATTCTTCTCTTTGGACTAAGTGTTCTTATTGAAAGTACTCGCATTATTATCAATCCCAGTACATTAACTCAACCTGTTTTTGGTTTATTGATTTCATTAATCTCTATCTTGGCAGCATTTGTCTTATATCGGTATAATATGAAAATTGGAACCAAAATCACCTCAAACGCAATGATTGGGTCTGCAAAAGAATTCCAGCTAGATACTATCACCAATTCATTGGTCTTTATAGGAATTCTAGCTCATATAGTAGACTTTCCCCAATTAGAAGGTGTAATTGGGTTGATGATCAGTATTCTCATTATCAAAACTGGGGTGGAATTTGGAAGAAATTCCCTTTTAACTCTCTTAGATGCCATCGATGATCCTGATATTATTGAACAAATTCAATCAATCGTGTCACAATTTCCTGAGGTTCAAAAAGTGTCTAATATTAGGATTAGACGTTCTGGCCCATATTACTTTGCTGATATTGAAATTCAGATGCCTGCAACAGAAACAGTAAAATCTCTCGCGCAAGTGACTCACCAATTAGAATCTTCATTGAAAGACAAAATTTCTCTATTAGATAGTATCATGATTAGTGTTGAGCCTATTGTGCAAACATTGTTTAAAGTTGCGATAGCTGTTTCCTCCCTTGAAATCAAAGTACAAGATATTCCTGCTGAGCACTTTGGACTTGCCCCTGCTTTTCTAATTGCTGATATAAATATTCAAAGTCAGGTTATTCTTTCAAAACGAATAGTTGAGAGTCCTCATAGACTAGCTGAACGAAAAAGAGGAATTTTAGGAGCCGAATTTCTAAATAAGGAGGGAATAGATATACTTCTGGTCAAGGATCCTAAAACATTTGGTGTTGGTCCTAAAGCAATACTTGCCGACAATAATGTTCTAGTGGATCCATTTCGTGGAGAGACAATTCAAGAAATTCTGGATGGATTCATAATTCATCAAAAACAAGCCCAAAAAGCAGAATAGCTGAACATATTCAGTTGAAGAGAAGTTCAATTTGAAGTCCAATTAGTTGATGAGGGTATATCGGTGTCTTCACAGCTTGCCCAACTTGCTGAACGAGCATTAGGATTAATTAAACCTACTAGAGATTTGATTATTAAAAAAGTAGTCATTGGAGTTCTTTACACAGGGGTTGAACTAGAAGATGGGACAACTGGAGTGTCCTTTACCTTAATGAATCGTTCCACTGACCACGAGATTTGCAATCGCCTTCTTCAAAATGGATTTCTTTCAGAAAAGACCTTATTTGAATTAATTGGATATTGTACCTCTTCTCATGCAATATTGAGATCAATTGGAGTTGCCGCGCTTAACACTTTTTGTCAAGGTCATATAGATTTTTCTGATGCCTCATGTCAAAATATTATTGAGATTCTAAAGCCAACACCTGACATGATGGTAGGAATGGTAGGGAATATCCATCCAATCTCTCGTTACTTGGCTAAGAATGGTATTTCAATGAAAATTTTAGATAAACTTATGCCCCCTACCAATATAGACAGTATTACTCAAGTTAAAGAGGTATCCGATCTTGAAGTTGTTGATACTATCTTGATTTCTGGATCAGCATTAGTATTTGAGAACTTTGATGAGATCATCCGTTTACTGCCCCAAATCTCTGGAGAAAGAATTCTCCTTGGACCATCAGCTCAAATTTTACCCAAATTAGCTTTTGATCTCGGGTTTTCAGCTGTAGGTAGCTCAAGAATTACCAATTCCAACTTAGCCATGAGGATTATTCAGGAGGGCGGAGGATACAAATTTTTCAAAGCCTATACGGAACAATATATCTTTTTACATGAATAAATACTATTAGAGTAAAAAGAACACTATTCGAATAGCTATTGGTACTTTTGTGCATTAGCACAAAATTTATATATAGTTTTGTGCAATAGCTCGTTGGTGATAAAATGCCAAGAGGAAATAGAACTGGACCAAGGGGATTAGGGGCTAGAACTGGGCGAGGGTTGGGATATTGTAGCGGCTTCTCTACTCCTGGATATACCAAAGGACCAGGTATGGGTTGGGGAGGTGGCTGGGGTCATGGATGGCGAAGAGGCGGAGGAGCAGGTTGGGGAAGAGGTGGTAGATTTGCACCTTACCCTTATCCTTACTATCCTTCAGAAGGAGTCCCCCCTTATCCAATAGTTCCAGAAGGCCCTACTGCACTTGATCCGAAAGAAGAATCAAAATACCTAGAACAGACCCTCGCTGGTTTAAAAAAAGAGATCGACCTTATTGAGAAAAGGCTAGAAGAATTAGCTAGCGATAAACAGGATTGAATAACTCCTACTATCGTTCTTTTGTCCTTTTCTCTTTTTTTTATCATCTCAAACATTATAAATGAGATCAAGACATTTTAACAGAATTTATAAAAAATATCTTTAATAAGAAGTGAAAATGTTACCGTCGGAGCGTGTTACTTATTAGAGGTTCTGGTTCTGGATGGAACGGCCAGAGAGGAAGAAGAAAACGTTTTAGGGGAGGAAGACCAAAAGTTCAGCCTTTTGTTGGTCGTGAATGGACACCCGCGAATGGTGAAATCATACTTTCTCTCTCAAACGTAGAATTAGAGGCCCTCAGACTAGTAGACGAAGAGAATCTAACTCAAGAGGAAGCAGCTGAAAGGATGCACATTTCTCGTGGAACTTTATGGCGTATTGTGCAACAAGCAAGGAAAAAAGTAATTTCAGTTCTAAATTCAGGACAAAAGCACATTCAATTAGATATCAATAAGGATCAGCTTTAGATAGCAATATTGATGAAATTGGGGGAATTAAAGATTTATAATTGTCATGAAACCAAAATTAAGCATTTTCTACTAAATTCAGGAGTGCTATACCAGACAGTTTTATTTTGATAATTGATCGTTCCAGCTTTAGCAACTTACTTGTTCATGTCTGATTATTAATCTATCGGGAGGTTAATTACTCTTTAACCACATTGTATTGAGTTCCATTCTGTTATCTTATTAGGTCCATAAGCCAAGATTTTGACTTAGCCTTACGTCTAAATACAGCTAAACAATTCACATATTGCTTATAGCTAGGTTCTGAACATGTGCAAATATTGTACATACAGACTGGACAAAACTCTTCTTTTTGGAGTTCTAGTTTTGATAGTATTTCAACATCTTTTTCTTGAATGGCCATGTTTTTCCATCTTCTTCATGATAAAATCTATTTTCTATTGAAATGAATTCTTTTAGACTCATGCTGATTTCTGTACTAGAAGAATTTCAGATAATACTTCGTCTAATGCATTATTGGGAAAACATTCAGAGAAGCAGGTGCAATACGTGCAGTTTGGATAGAAATCTGTGCAAATTCTATTTTTAATTTTTTCAGGTCTTGCTTGCATACCCATTTATTTCATACCTTCTTACTCATTTTTTCTTCTTAGTTACCAGACACTCTTCATAGACTCTTCTAGTCTGTTTTTGACATTTTCAGGTCGGGTTAATACATCATCAATGAATTAATAAGTTGTGAGTACAAAAAAAAGCTTTATTTGAGAAATAATAACAGTATATTGGACTTCAAAACATACAATTATGGTTCCAATAGACACTTTACGTGTACAACAATATTATACGTTTTTATTGCAAGAAAATATCAATATTTTCAAAATAATTACCGGATTTTTTTATCGAAAAATTGTGTATGAAATTAGTGTCAATTTTTATCATATATGCTAGTAAAATCAACTAATTTTTGTCATTTTTGTCAATTATTTTTCTAATTATGTACACACACTTTATTAATATAAATTCAACATTTTACACGACTAATATTGTCTAAAACAAGTATTACACTAAATGGTCATTATTTCAATGCTTACCATTAGAAAAAGAGTTATTCACGGTGTTTTTCAACTTAAAATGAGCTTCACTCGAGTACAAGTGATTGAAAATACTCAATTATCTAAAATGAGACTTATTAGAGAATGAATCACAAATGAGAAAATTACTTATTCGAAAAAGAAAGGAAAAAAATGAAGCAATATAATTTAAAGGAGAATTTTTTAGTCAAGAAGCATAAGAATGTCTATAAACTCAACAATAATCAGCAAAACACATTTTATGGGGTTTATCTCTATTTTTTTGATGAGATCAGAGGGCATATCCCTTTATTTGTTTATCCAGCAGGAGTATCAAATGAGAATGAAAAGCGGATACTCTCGATTCACAGTATATGGTGGTATCAAGATAAATTCTTAACGACCTCAAAGTTTAGCACTATAGATCTTGAATTGGGGGGTTTTGTTTATTCCGCTACACTATTTTTTTGTTACACGCATAGAACGAAAAGACGATCTGGAATGGATTCAACCAAATGGAAACCTGAAAGATTTGTTCTAATTGTAAAAGCTCCTTCTGAAGTTTCCTTCATCGCTCAGGAAATATTATTTGAACTCAAAACAAGAATTCAAAGTACTATTGGAGAAGATTTATGCTTTTTAGTAGATTCTCACCTTAAAATAAAGGTAAATTCAGAAATTAGGGAATTTATTGAAGAGAAATCTGGAAATATTAGACAACAGCTCAAAACTTTATGTAATTCACTCATTCCAAAAATACCAATAGACACACTCAAAACGCAACTAGATAAGAAAAATAAATCAAATATTTCTCTAAATCAAGATTTAAAACACCTATTTACTGAAGAAACGAAAAAAATGCATTTTTCAATTCCTAAAGGAAAAAAAATTAAGAATCAAAATAAGAAAAAAGAAGTAGTTCTAGGTTTAGAGCCCAAACGGGTAAAGATTGTTCAAGTCAGTTGCTCTGAAGATAACAAAATTGTACGAGTCGTAGTCCGTAATTATAGTTCAGACTATCTAATTAATACGCTCATTAAGATATATGAATCACAGGGATTTTTTGGAAAAGATATCCTGATTTCAAAGGTACCTCAATGGGAACCAAAAAAAGATATTTCGTTAGAATTTGAATCTACCAATGAAATTGGAATTATTTATTTCCTGAAAGTTGAGGATGAACATGGATTAATAAAGTTAAAAAAAATCTTTAGTAGATGAGAATATGGAGAATTTAAACTCAATATCTAAATTACTGAAGAATGACATTAATCTAAAATTGTTACTACTCCTTTGTGCTGGAGAAGGAGTAAGTATAAATGTCAGTGCGCTCTCGCAACAATTCAAAAAACACAGAAATACAGTAAATGAAAGATTAAATCAGTTATATGAACATAAAATCATTGATAAACCAATATATCCCCTCACTTGGCTATTTAAAGAATATCCCCTTTTCGTTATCTCAAAAGATAAATTTTATCGTAATAAAGAAACCACAAATTTTATCGAAAACGACCCCCATATCTTCGCGGCATTTTTCTTTCAAGAAGAGCTCTATAATACATTGACTATGCAATTCCATGAAGATCTTTTCTCTTATGAAACATGGAATGATAACATCTTAGAGGAGGAGAAAATTATCAAGGAAGAGGATCGTCATCCTCCTGATGCATTACTTTTCAGCACAAAGCGTTTTTTAAAGTATGATCCTTCAGCACCTTTCAGAATCATTGATCTGGGTTTTAAAAAGGGAGATATTAAGAAAATTGGTGATTTTGAACTAGATTCATTATCTTTAAGAATCTTAAAAATGGCTCTAGACGGAAAAGCGATAAGAACAAATGAGAATTTTCTTGCTCGGGCATTAAATGTTAATAGAAATACGATTATTAGGAGGATTCAAACCTTACTAAAACACAGAATCATCGAAAATCCTGTTTCAACATTCCCACGAGTGATAGTTCCACCTGATTTTATGCTAATCTTTTCTTTGTTTGAAATTAGGAGAAAATGTGAAATTGTAGAGAAATTCATTAGAAATGACCCGCACGTTACCCTTCTGATCAAAGCTAATGTTGGTAGATATAACTATTTTGTAGCTAGTACTTTCAATACAATAGAGGATCACCTAGAATGGCAAGAAAATTATAATAGTAGATTCGAAGCCTGTATAGAGGGAATTAAGAACACTTATCTTTCACCAGCAATGACCTTTTCTATTCGACAGAATTTTGTATCACTTGAACTTATTAAAAAGAAATTACAATTATGTCAGAAAAAGGGAAATATGAATTCACTAAATAAAGTTGGAAATCAATTCTAAAATTTTTTGTAATTTTTTTCCCTCTCTTATTGCTATTAGTTCTTATATTATTTTTTCCCATGAATATTTATATCTTACTCTCGCAATAGTGGAATTAAGAAGGTTATAATTTTTTCTATTGCATTCAACGCCTCATATGACATTTCAGCGTCAAAATCAATGGTTTTTGGTTGTACTCCTAATATCCGTATAACGGCTCCTGATTCTTTTTTCATGTGATCTACGATGATTCTCATCGGGATGAAATGAGTGCTAAACGTTACTTGATTGTTTTTAAGGTCTGATGGTTTAAAAAAGCCAATAGCACCGGCAGGAACCTCATTATCTCCAAATTCTATAGCATCGATTATTAGACAATGAGTAACGCTTTTTTTTGAAAGAACTGGTAGAAAATTTTCCAAAGATCCTCCTACATTATATAACAGGATATTATTTCTGAATTGAGCACGCAATCTTTGATAAATCATTTGACCTATTCCATCATCTCCTCTCAAATCATTGCCAACACAAAAGATAATTAATTTCCCTTTTTTCGCTGACTCGATAAATGAAAGGAGTCCCTGCCTTGAAAACATGTTATTTGCTACTGAGTATTAATTACCTAAAAAATTTTGTAGTATGAATATCTGCTTCTAAAGAATAAATAGTGATATTTTTGCATAAAAACTTCCTGAAGATTGGAACAGACAGAAATTTCCATTTAATCTGTTTATTAAAAAATAGTATCAAACTGCAACCAAATATCAAAAATGTACATAATGATTTTATAAAAACTTCACAATTGACAAATTCCTCTTGAAAAATATTCAACATTATTGTACAATAAATTCTGATTTTAATCTTTGAATGTTCGTTTTGCACATGCTTTTTTTACCACTTTTTACAGAAATGACTTGAATTTTGTACACACGATTTATTATTATAATTATTTAATGTTTACCTGACCTTTAGTCGAATTGCCTCCCGAAACTTGGCTAGAAGGAATAATTCATGGCAAAAGTAAGTGTGGAAAAGCTCCTCAATAAAGCTGATCTTCCTAATCGGAAAGCTGATTTATGGCATCCCTATTATCGTGGAAAAATCGAAATTACATCAAAAGTTAAAATTGATAATTTTGACGATTTCGCTGTTTGGTATACTCCAGGTGTGGCAAGACCATGTAGACTCATTGAAGAGGATATTAAAAAGCAAGATAGGCTTAGTTCAAATGAAGTATATAACTTAACAAATAAATGGAACAATGTGGCAGTAATATCAGATGGTAGCAGAGTTCTAGGATTAGGTGATATAGGTCCTGAAGCTTCAATGCCTGTGATGGAAGGAAAAGCGTTATTATTCAAATATTTAGGAGGAGTGGATGCTTTTCCAATCTGTTTAAATTGTCATGATCCCAACCAAATAATTACTACTGTAAAATGTCTTCAACCCAGCTTTGGTGGAATTAATTTAGAAGATATTTCGCAACCGAAATGTTTCAAAATTCTCGATGTACTCCGTCGTTCCAAAGATATGAAAATACCTGTATGGCATGATGATCAGCAAGGGACAGCGACTATAGTTGTCGCGGGGTTGTTCAACGCCCTAAATATGGTAAATAAGGAATTAAACGAAACTCTATTCTCTATGGTTGGGGCGGGGGCAGCAAATATGGCAGTTGCTAGAGTTATGGTGACTTCGGGTATCCCTAAAAAGAACATCATAATGATGGATTCTAAAGGAATTTTACATCCTGGAAGAAAGGATATTGAAGCTGCTAAGAAAGAGTATAGATTGAAATGGGATATGTGCCTCAATTCTAATGGTGAGGGTAGAGAAGGAAATATGCTTGCTGCGATGAAAGACACTGATATGGTGATTGCAGCTAGCAAACCTGGTCCTGGAACAATAAAACAAGAACATATCAAAGCTATGGCTGCTGATCCAATAGTATTTGCCTGTGCTAATCCAGTACCTGAAATATGGCCGTGGGAAGCAAAAGAGGCTGGAGCAGTGATAGTAGCAACTGGTCGGTCTGATTTTCCAAACCAGGTAAATAATAGTTTAGGATTCCCTGGAATCTTTAGAGGAACGCTAGATGTGATGGCAACGACTATTACAGATGGAATGTGTATTGCTGCTGCTAAAGAGCTAGCTAGAACTGCCCAAGACAAGGCATTAGCACTAGACTATATTATACCTTCTATGGATGAGTGGGAAGTATTCCCTCGAGAAGCAGTAGCTGTTGGTCAACAAGCAATCAAAGAGGGTATTGCTAGAGTTAAATTAACTCGTCAAGAAGCATTTGAACGCGCTGAGGCCCTCATTAAGCGAGCGAGAGATCAAACCCATTCATTAATGGATTTGGGGTACATTTTGGCAGCCCCCTCAGTTAATTAGAAGAATTTATTTCAAAACTTACCTGAAAAGAAATAAAACTACAAAACCAAAAGGAAGAATGATATATGGCAAAAATAGATGTTGAAGAATTACCTAAAACTTTCAATCTCGAAGTAAATATAATGAAAACTTGTTTACCTTCTAATGGAACAGACCTCTTAACACCATTAGCTGAATCCTTTGAATATTGTGATTATTTTGTTATTGTGGATGCAAACCAACAAAAAATTATTACATTTATCTTGAACGATGCCCAAACAGCTGCAAGAGGTGCGTGTGTTCTAACAGCTCAGTTGATCATCGATCAAAAAGTCCAAACAATTATTACACCTGAAATCGACTCTCTTACCTTAAATATCCTACAAAAAGCAGGAATAAAAATCTATTTAGGCACTGATGGAACTCTTCAGGAAAACATTGACTTATTTTGCCAGGGACGATTAGCTGAGGTAAGAATAGCTGATTAGATTGCTCAAATGAATGTTTAGGAGGTGTTTGAAAGGAAGAATTAAGCGAATTATTCCTGGATAGTCTTTTATTTAGATACAGATAATGAGTATTAGAAAGGAAAACTTAAACAGAAAAACAGATCTACACTTCTTTTTAAAATCATTAATGGTGATAAATCCTTGGAATTCTTAAACGAAATAGTACCAGCATTAATCGCTGCAATAATTGCAGTTATGTGTTTATACGGTTTAGCTCAGTGGTTGCAAATTTCAAGTTTCCAAAAGACACGACTAAAGCAACAGTTATATCAAAGTGGAGAGACTATATTACCCCATCGGAGGCGTTACTTAGAAAGGACGTTTATTTGGATTTCTTACTTTGCTACTTCACATGTTATTTCTTTTATGTTTGCGACATTATTGGTTCTTGCTTTAGTTACAACTATCGATATATTTTTTCCTCTTTTGTATTTTATAATCACTTCCTATGCAATTTTCTTGCTAGCAATAAAGACACCAACTAAGTAATTCATTTTAAAGGTGTTTAAACCTGATAAATAAGAGAAAAATAGTGATTAATTCTTTAACAAATTCCCCATGGGTAGGACACATTAATTCTGGTTCTTGTAATGGTTGCGATATCGAAGCACTCGCGTTGTTCAGTCCCCGCTATGACGTTGAACGTTTTGGTATTCTTTTAGAAGGTTCACCAAGACATTGTGACATCTTATTAGCCACTGGTCCAGTGACCAATCAGACCCTACCGCGACTGAAACGTATTTATGAACAAATGCCTGAGCCTAAATTCGTGATCGTAATTGGAAATTGTGCAAGTACTGGTGGCGTTTTTCGAGATACTTGGAACACTTTAGATGGGATAGACAAGGTGATACCTGTTGATGTATATATTCCAGGTTGCCCCCCTCGTCCCGAAGCTATTGTGGATGGTGTGATAAAACTAATTCAAAAAGTACGAAGTGACGTTAATTCCAAAGACAGAGAAAAGAATAGGTGATTCTAAATATGACAAAAAGAGGACTCGAAACATTAGTTGAAATTGCTGCTTCATTGAACCTTACAATTCGTGAACCAACGGATTTTCCATTAGACTTGTATGTTACAGTCCCTCCTGGAAGGCTAGTCGAAGTTATTATTCAGCTTAAGGGAGATTATAATGTTTCTCATTTATCAACTATTGTCGTTCAAGAACTAGAAGAAAATTACAAGTTACTTTATCCATTTTCTATAAATCTAACAGGAGGAAGAATGGGGAAGTTTATTCTCGATATTAGAGTTGATAAGAATGATCCAAAAATTGATTCGATTGTACAAGAAATTCCAGGAGCTATTTATTATGAACGAGAAGTCTACGATATGATGGGTGTGCAATTCAAAAATCATCCTAATCTCCAACGGATACTAACACCGGATTACCTACCTAGAGATATCTATCCCTTGAGGAAAAACATTAGTTCTGAAGAAATCCGTAGAAGACTTGCTAAAGCAAGGAAAGAAAGAGAGGCTGAGACAAAACTTAAAGAATACATCCAGAGTGAACATTTAGAGTACATTTCCGAGAAATCTGATTATGCGATAGCTATAGGTCCTCAACATCCATCTCTTGAGGAGCCAATTCGTTTTATTTTCCATATCGAGGGAGAAACGGTAAAAAGTGTTGATTTACGTCTTGGATTCAATCATCGAGGAATAGAAAAAGCGTTTGAAAGTCGCACATGGGGAAAAAATCTTTATCTAGCTGAACGAATATGTGGAATTTGTAGTGATGCTCATCAATTATGTTATGTCCAAGCTGTAGAGAAGTGTGCTAAAATTACACATGATGTACCAGAACGAGCTCAATATATCAGAACAATCTTAGCTGAACTAGAACGTATTCACTCACATCTATTATGGTATGGTATATTGGCTCACAATACTGGTTTTGATACAATTTTTCAATATACATGGCGAGATAGAGAAATAGTTATGGATATTTTAGAGGAAATCTCTGGAAACCGAGTTAATTACGCTATGCATGCCATAGGAGGTGTTCGACGGGACATTCGTCCAGAACAGGTAGCTAAGATCATTCCAAAATTGAAGGAGCTTCGCAAAAGGATCTCAGAACACAAGAAAATGATGATGAACGAAAGAAGCTTTGTGGTCCGCCAAAAGGGAATTGCTTTATTGACAAAGGAGGATGCCTTAAGTTTGTGTACTGTTGGTCCTAATGCCCGTTCTAGTGGGATTAATGTAGATATTCGGAGGGATGACCCTTATGCAGCCTATAATCACTTCTCATTTGATGTTCCTTTTGTAACTGAAGGAGATATTTTCAGTGGATTAGTCGTCCGCTTGGAGGAAGCCCTAATTTCGATCGATTTGACCATTGAAGCACTTCAAACGTTACCACAAGGTGAATTAAGAATTAAGGTTCCTCGAAAAATTCCACAAGGAGAAGCAACTAGTCGTGTCGAAGCACCAAGGGGTGAAAATATTCATTATGCTCAGTCAAATGGGACAACAAAACCAGAGCGTTTTAAAGTTCGGGCTCCAACTTTTGCTAATATGCCCAGCTTGAAACATCGATTGATAGGTGTCCAAGTTGCAGACATTCCCCCAGTCATTCGAGTTATCGATCCTTGTATCGGTTGTATGGATAGAGTCACCTTTTTGGACTTAAAAAAAGGAAAAAAAATGGAATTATCAGGTGAACACCTAATAAGTCGAGGAAATCAGGCATATCGGCTCGGTACAAAAGTTCTAGACTTTTAGGCGAGAAGGAAGAAAATGAATTCAATAAACACGGCATTCAAATTCATATGTTACTCAACGATTTACGCTTTAATCGTTGCAGGTTCGTTCCTCATATTTAAAGGCTTTCCTATGATAATTACAGTTCTAAAATATTTTCTTTTCCCAGGGATTGTGTTTATTTTTTCTGGAGCTTTATTTTTTAGTTGGTTTGAACGAAAAATATATGCTCGGATGCAGAATCGTATAGGTCCTCGTTTCATGCAACCTATTTACGATGTTCTTAAATTACTTGTTAAGGAAGATATTACTCCAAATGGAGTTGAAAAGTTAGAATTCACCATTATTCCCCCGATCCAGTTGATTATAGCTTTACTACTAGCTTTCTTCACACCAATATATATAGCTGAAGGTTTAATATCATTTGAGGGAGACATTCTTTTTTTATTATTTTTATTAGCAGTACTTGCAGGATCCATATTTTTGCTTGGATGGTCAACAAACAATCCATATGGATTAATTGGAGGATCTAGAGCGGCTATTGCAGAATTATCGCTTGAGATTCCATTAACCATTACGTTCATTGGTCCTGCTATCTTAGCTGGAACACTCCGCCTCTCAAATATAATTCAGAGCGGATTCAATTTAATTGATATTCCGTTAAATATAATCTTTAAACCGAATTCTTATAATTCACTTCATTTACTGTATATTATTCCCTTATCTATTCTGTTTTACATAGCAGTTTTATCAGCTAATGCTGTTTTAGAAAAAGTTCCATTTGACCCAGCTCACGCAGAAACAGAGATTGTTGGGGGTTGGAATGTAGAACTTACTGGTAAGAAACTTCTTTTCAGTCACCTGTCCAATTTAGTGTTAGAATTTGCACTTGCAGGAATAATTGCAGCTGTTTTTCTAGGTGGTCCTGGTTTTCAGCCATTAAACTCTATATTTAATGGTATATATTTAGTAGGTCAGTGGGATATCTTTTATTATATTGTTAATATCACAACGTTTCTTCTTAAGACTGCAGTGGTTATTTTCCTTATTACAGTTAGTCGTACAGTCCTTTCTCGTCTTCGAATCGATCAATTAGTACATTATTTTTGGCGATATTTTTTACCAATCGTTTTCCTTGCACTATTAATGATAATTTATCTGGTAGGTGTTCTGTGAGACTGATGAGGATTTTCGATCTTTTCCCCCTATTTAAAGAGGTAACGAAGAATTTACTCACTAAATCTGTAACCGTACAATATCCTTCTGAGCACATTAAAGTGCCAGATGGATTTAGAGGGGCTCCAGAAGTCAATCCAGAATTATGTATTGCTTGTAAAAATTGCGAAAAAGAATGTCCAACGCAATGTATTAACCTGATACCTGTAAATCCTGCTGAACTTCCAAATTATTCACCAGAGCAGGGAAAACCTTTTTGGTTCTCCATTAACCTTTCACAATGTATGTTTTGTCAAGCTTGTGAAGAATCATGTCCAGTGAAGCGAAAAGGTGGTCAATCTGCAATAACCCTGAATCAAAATCGTTGGCAGTTGGCGGGGTATAATCTTGAGGATACTATTGAAAAAAAACTCGTTTATCAAAAATCTAAGAAGAAAAGCAAAACGAATACTCTGGGAAGTTGAAACAAATGGCATCGATTGAAATTATACTCTTTACATTATTTACAATAGCTATGGCAGTTGCAGCGCTTGAGGTAGAAAAATTAACTAATGGAATTGTGTTCTTAGCCCTTTCTTCAGTTGGAATTGGATCTATTTTCTTTTTTGTTGGTGCTAGCTATGCAGCAGTATTTGAATTCTTGCTTTACGCGGGTGTTTTAATAGTTCTGTTCATGGTTGCGGCTAGTTTAACTGAAACATCTGAAGGAAAGACTGATATGGAAGAATCCCCACTCAGGGAGGTTAAACTATGAGTAATAAAGATACTTATGGAAAAATAGGAATTTTCATTATTATATTTCTTTTGTTGATTTTTATAATAATGGCTCAAGGAAGTGGGATTTGGGCTACTTTAGAAACTGTGGATCCAAGTTCAGCAAATCAAAAAAGCTTACAGCTTTTATGGACAACGTTTGTGACTGCAACTCTAATTCAAGGGTTTTTAATTTATGCTACGCTATTAGGGTCAAATTTACAGTTCTCACCAGTTTCAAAAAATGATAAGGAGGAGAGCCATTGAGTCTTTATATTGATTATATCACTGATTTTGACATATTATTGGCTTTATCTTTTATTATGTTGCTGATTGGTATTTATGGTCTGATAACAAAACGTTCAGCTATAAGAATAATAATGGCTTTGGAAATCCTAGTTGCTGCGCCAAATATAGCATTTATTGCGTTCGGTTTTACTCAAACTACCAATGTAGATCCGCAAGTACAGACATACGTCATAATTTCGTTATCCATTGGTGCTGCTGTAATCGGTCTTGCATTAGCTTTCATGCGAAACCTATGGAAACACTTTGGAACAACCAATGTGGATGTTTTCACGACTTTAAAGGGATAAGTGTTCATAAAATGCAAATATACGCAATAACTCAGATTGAATTCATTCTTAAACCTTGGTTCTTAGTGTTCTTACTTCCAATTGTAGGAGCCTTTATTTCTGTTGTTATTGGTAAATTTTATAGTATGTTTCGTACAATATTTTCTGTAACCATCACTGGCTTAACATTCACATTTGCTCTGCTCATCTGTATAAATGCAACGTGGGATGAATATGTCATTCACTTTGTTCCTAATGGCGTCACCAGTGGAATAGTGACATACTTTGATACATCAATTGTTATTGATTCTTTAGGTGTCTTTATGGCTCTAATCGCCTCAGGCCTTGGATTTTTGATAGCAATTTTCTCAATTGATTATATGAAACATGATGAGGCACTAAACAGATACTGGTTCTTTTTGCAATTATTCGTTGGGGGAATGGTTCTTCTTGTACTAGCTGGTGATTTAATATTCCTCTATACAGGATGGAAATTAGTGGGTGTCTGCTCTTACTTCTTAATTGCTCATTATTTCCACAAACCTGACCCACAAGGTTCATTAGCTATAAAATCAGGGATGAAAGCTTTTTTAACCACACTAGTGGGAGATATTGCCCTCTTAAGTGGTCTTGGTATTCTCTGGTTGGAATTAAGAACTGTAAACATCTTCATTATCATGAAGGGATTCGTTACACTTGCAGAAAGTCAACAGGTACTTGTTGCTCTTCTTATCTTTATTGGAGCTGTTGGCAAGTCTGCGCAATTTCCTCTGATAACTTGGTTATCAAGTCCAGGAAGTGTCGATATCGATGCGATGCAAGGGCCAACCACCGTATCAGCATTAATACATGCAGCAACAATGGTTAAAGCAGGTGTATACTTAATGTCCAGGTTTTTCTTTGTATTTGCTGCTGCTAAAATTGAAACATTTTATGTAATTATGGCATTCATAATCGCAATAACAGCAGTTATTACTGCTTCTTCAGCACTAGTATCAATTGATATTAAACGCGTACTAGCATATTCTACAGTGAGCCAGCTAAGTTATATGTTCTTATCTCTATGTATAGCTGGATTATCGTTCTTAGATCTTGACTATGACATTGGTTATCATGCCTTCTTAGGTACGCAATTTCATATCCTCTCTCATGCAATCTTTAAAGCTTTATTATTCCTTTCAGCAGGCGCAATAATCCATTCGCTTCATAATGAAAGAAATATCAAAAAAATGGGAGGCCTTTTCCACGAATTGAAAATAATAGCCATCCCAATGTTCATTGGAATTTTAGCGCTTTCTGGTATTCCTCCTTTGAATGGTTATTTTTCGAAAGAATCTGTAATAGGTGCTGCTTGGGAATTATTCCAAGTTGGGCACACCATGGCTCCAATTGCGTTAATTCTTTTCATTTTGGGTGTGGTAACCGCAGGACTGACAGCAGCTTATTCTATTCGATTGTACTTAATGGTTTTTATAGGTGAAAAACCTAAGAATTTAGAAGTACACAAACCAGGTATATTTATGACGACTGTTGTGATAGTTCTTGCTATTCTTACGGTCATCACTGGATTTCTTGCACCAATGTTAACCTTATTTTTTGATCAAATGCAATATTACTTCTCGATCAGTAATATAGCTTTTTATCATACTTTCTCTCATTATGAACTTTTACTCCTTCCAACGATCGAAACGTTAGTTCCCACTTTTTTTACCCTCACTTCTGTAACGATAGGGGCACTTAGCAGCTATCGGCTTTACAAAGATGGATCGAAAGAGATACTATTTATAAAGAATAATGGTTATCTACGATCTTTACAAATACTTGCAGCAGAAGGTTTCTACATTGACCATTTTATTCAAGGTTGTCAGAATATCATAATGAATGGCTTTTGGAGATTTCGAAGACTCCAGACTGGTGATCTGAATTACAATTTTAGCTTGATTGGATTGGTCATACTAGCTGTAATGCTGATATTCATATTCTTTTGAGGTGAGATCATGGCAACTATATTAGGATTTGAATTATCCCTTCTACTGTTCGTTGCAATTCCAGTTATAACAAGCTTTTTTCTTATTGGTCTGGAAAAATTACTAGATGTCTCTAATCGTAAAAAGATCATTTCACACCTAATTTCGGTTTTTTCCTCAATGTTAAATTTAATGTTTGCCATTATTTTTGCGATGGAACTTCTCAAGTCTAGTTCTCCTCATCCCACAATAACAGAAAGGATTCTATTAGTATTGCAAGCAGATTTAACCTCTATGTTCTTTATCTTTATCTTTACCCTTGTTCATACAGCAGTATGTATCTATTCAATTAACTTCATGCATGAGTACAATGACCTTGCCCACTTCTATGCCATTCTATTTGCAGTAGTTGCAGGATTGAACTTAATCGTTCTGGTCACTGATTATTTCACCCTTTTCGTCGCATGGGAAAGTATGGTTCTCTGTGCATATGCTATGGTTGGCTTCTATCGTAGTAGAGAATCATCTGAAGCGGGTTTTAAGTACCTCATGATGAGTAGCACAGGAAGTCTTCTCTATCTCTTTGGAGTTGCACTACTCTATGGAATTGCGGGAACTTTGAGTTTTGATGGACTAAAAGCATTGAATCCGTTAATGGAATCACCAATTCTCTATATTGCTATTCTTTGTATGATATTCGGTTTTGGAATAACTGCAGCTATCTTCTTCCTCAACACCTGGTTACCCGATGCCCATCCTGCAGCTCCACCTCCTGCTCACGCAATGTTATCTGGGATTA
>JAEOTU010000185.1 GCA_016839665.1 Candidatus Hodarchaeota archaeon | reverse complement strand
CAATGAATTCTAATTCTGTATTTCCTTGATCTCGAACAGTTTTACAGGTCTCGTAAGGTCTAGTTGGTGGAGAGCCCGGTCGAATCATATCAGCACACACTCTTCCTTTTGCTTCACTCTGTTGAAGCTGTCCTGTTAGTTCACTGGCAGGATATTGAAAATTGAGTGAAACTACTACTCCACCCGCTTTTAAAATACCATAGTAAGCAATCACAAATTCTATCATATTGAGTAAGAATATTCCAACCTTATCTCCTGGTTTTATACCCGAATCAACTAGGAATGCTGAGAATTTGTCTGAAAGCTCACCAAGTTCCCGAAAAGTGACTTTACCAATCTTATCAAAGCTTCCTGTTTCAAGGATGAGCGCAATCTTATCTGGGAAGTCTTTTACTGCTTTATCCAAGTTAGCAAAAAGAGGAATCTCAGGGTAATCAATCGTCTTGGGAACTGTTTCCGGCCAAAGCGGAATATCATTAGGATGTACCATCTTAATTCACCATCTATTTACTTAAAATAATTAGAAACGAATGATCTTTCCAATAATAAAAAGTTTACGCTTGCATTCCATTAAGCTTTGGATTCGTTCTTTCGCAGAGAATTAGAAATAATAACGCGAGCAGCTAGTATGAAAAATAGACTTGGAAAGGATTTTCTTTCTTATATATTTAGGAAATGACTAAAATCATCACATCGTAACGGAACAGGAGAAACAAGATGCTCTGCATATTCTACTCCAACACGCGATCCAAGGTTCCTATTCCAATTTAAAAGAAGAGCTGGGAAAGGAGATACCAGTGATTGGCCTCCTGAATTAGGAACAAACCCCTGTGATTTGTAAGACATGATAGCCCTCTCTTTCAAATCTACAAAGTTCGTAATATCTACTAAAAAAGATGTATAGCCTTCAGGGTGTAATTCAATGAATCTAACTGGAAAATATAACAATGATTTGATACGGTGAACTGGTAAATTATTAAAATACTTGTCCCACTTGGTTAGACGTGAGTAAAATATTGCTGATTCAGTAATTAGTTGGGCTTGATTATGGTCTGGTGACGCCATCAAAGTTTTACCGTACATTGTTATTACTATTTTTGGACGCCATTTCCTGAAAATTGTGGCAACCTTGCATCGAGATTCAAAATCATCAAAAAGTCTGCGGTTTGGAAGATCTAATGTGATTCGTTTCACTCCTAAAATACGAGCAGCTTTTTGAGCTTCAGCTAGTCGTTCAGCAGCGTAATCAGGATCGAAATCATCAGGAGATCGATATTTTACATTTCTTGGAGTTGGTTCAGCGTTCGTTAAATCTATTATTCCTGTTCTTATACCACTATGAGCTAGTTTTGCGAGTGTACCTCCAACCCCGAGTTCAACATCATCAGGATGCGCGCCTATTGCCACAACTTCAACAGGATCATCAATAGGTTCTTCAGTCATTTAGCATCTACCATCTCTAGGTGATTTTTCAAAAAATCAGTAGAAAATTCAGTGAATTATATAACAAAACAAGAATTTCTAAAATCAGGGTCTAATTCTATACAGCGAACAAATACTTTTGGTATTAGGCAACACTGGATTATAGTTCTTCACGATCGATAATGTCAATATCTGCGGGTCCTGTTCCAATAAAATGAAAGTTCATTTTTATTTTCTTTTCGATTTCCATTATCCATTTTTTTGTTTCGTCACCAAGTTCATCATAATCATTCTTGCCCGCCTCTGAAGGGAAGACAACATCTAGCTTCGTCAAAGCAAGTTTGGTAGCTCCATTCAACATAATACTCCTTCTTGCTAAGTCTACATTAAATGGTGCAGCTCTGCGCGGACGTCCTGTAACAGTGCCATATTCATCCCACCCTCTTCTTCGAGTCTCCTCTTCAGATAGTAGATTAGGTAATGGCCCCTCTCCAACTCGCGTGACATACGCTTTGAAAACAAGAGTGACGTCTGTGACTACTGTAGGTCCCAATCCTACATCTGCACAAATAGAAGATGCTGTGACATCCTTAGAGGTAACAAAAGGATAAGTACCATGAAACAAAGACAAATGAGTGGCTTGAGTTCCTTCAATTAAAATGGATTTATGATTAATTATAGCATTATGCAGTTCCAGTGGAACATCTAGGAGGTATGGTTGTAATTCTTCAACATCTCGGGCAAGATCCAAAACACGACGTATACGATCTTGGTTAGCTGGGCCAGTACCAGCTCCAGAGGTTCCAACCGTTTGAGTCAGGTGTTTATCAGTCGTATCAATTTTAATGTGCTCTGGAGATATAATTCCGCATTGCGGATCTAGAAAGGTTTTTCCTTCTGTTCCCGTTTGTTCTATTTCTTTCAGCAATATCCCTGGATTAACTAACACCCCTGGACCAATAAGGAGCTTTTCAACATGGGAACCTCCAATTCCAGATGGAACCATACGTAACTTGTATTCTGTCCCGTTTATAACTATCGTATGTCCAGCATTAGGCCCTACTCCGCCTTTTGCCACAATTCTTGCCTGACGCTTATTCACAAGGTAGCTGATGATCTTTCCTTTACCTTCATCACCCCAAAACCCGCCAACTACAACATCTACATTAGATGACATCTACATTAGACCTCGGATTGTTACCTAATTTATTTGATAAAAAAACTTATGTGATGCTGAGTCAGCATTCATTTTGGAAATCTAATAAGTGATGTTACGATCAAAAACCTGATGAAAATTCATGACTGGTAATCAACATGACAACATTTCCATTTAATCGTTATAGAACCTCAATTGCAGACATTTTTGAGGAGGAAAAGCAACTAGAACTGCAACTTCTTGTTGAACGAATGTTAGCCGAAGCAAATTCCTATTATGGTAAAATTCCAAAAGAGGCAGCTAAAGAAATCAATGAATTCGTCAAACTCGAATATATACCGTTAAAAAGGGTGAAAGAAATAGAAAAGGAGACTCACCACGATCTTTATAGTATGGTATTAGCTGCAACTGAAGCCTGTCCAAAACATGGTCAATACCTACATGTAGGGGCTACTTCTAGCGACATTCAAGATACAGTTACAGCCTTACAACTTAAAGAAGCAAAACAAATACTCCTCAACCATATAGATGATCTTCTGTTACTTTTAATCCAATTTGCTAAAGAGTATCGAGACCTTGTTTGTATTGGACGGACCCATGGCCAACATGCAATCCCCATAACTTATGGATTCAAATTTGCTAACTTTCTATCAGAACTTTCAATAGCTAAAGAACATTTAGTTCAAGCAACTATTTATGGAAAACTCTCGGGAGCAGTTGGTACGTATGCTGCTCATGGTACAACGGAGATTGAAAAAAGAGTAATGCATAATCTCGGGTTAAATTCCCTTCTTATTACAACTCAAGTCGTACCAAGGCTTGTTTTTTTTCATTTTGTCTCAGTTATTCTTGAAGTCGGTGGAGTACTTGATAAATTAGCTAAAGAGTTAAGAAATCTCCAACGAACAGAAATTAATGAAATTAACGAAGCTTTTGGAAGCAAACAAGTTGGATCATCCACAATGCCCCAGAAAAAAAACCCTTGGAGATTAGAAAGAATATCTGGGATTGTACGTTATCTCCGTTCACTTTTACCTTCAACTCTTGAGAATATCTCATTAGAACATGAGAGAGATATGTCAAACTCAAGTACAGAGCGTATTATACTGCCCCAACTTATTACATTAACTGATTTCATCTTAATAGAAATGAGAGAGATTCTCAGTGGACTTACGATTAATGAAGAAGATGTTAAGAAAAATTTATTCATGTTAGATGGGCGTCAGTGTAGTGAAAAATTGTTGGTGGAGCTTACGAGAACAATTGGAAGACAGAATGCTCATTCAATACTACAGGATCTTAACAAAGCGAAGAATTTCAAAAATGCAGTAAAAACTCACCCCCAGATTAGTGAATCTTTGTCTGAAACAGAAATCGATAAAATCCTTAACCCAGAAAATTATATTGGATTAGCACCTGAAGTAGTCGATAGAGTTGTTGAAGAAATAGAGAAAAAAATTGACCGTCCACAATAGTTCTCTATTCTATTTTATTGATAATATCAAGGAACTGATTGACTGAATATTCGGGGATACCTGCTTCTTCAATAAAAAATTTTCTTGATTCATCTTTGTCCATTTTTCTTTTCTTTAACTGCTCAGCCATAAATTCATATCTTTCATGTGGAAAAATTATCCATGCTGATGTCTCCTCAACATAGAAATGAGGTCTTAATATGGACCAAGGCTTATAATAAAGTGTCCCCAC
Organism: Candidatus Hodarchaeota archaeon; assembly: GCA_016839665.1. The sequence continues at coordinate 6,583 of JAEOTU010000185.1, read as the reverse complement.
GCGAATTTCAATAGGTTTTTTCATGTTTAAGTATTGTAAGGCGAATTCCAAAGAAACTCCTGTATCAGCAACATCATCTATTAGGAGAATTTTTTTCCCATGGATATGCCCAGGAAGGTCCTGATAGATGATAGGTTCTTTTTCAGTTTTAGCTATTCCTGAATAAAATCCTATCTGCATAATCGAAAGAGTTACTTTCTTTCTTTGGGCAAGGAATAAATCAGAAATTATTCTTGCGGGGACTAACCCTCCTCGACTTATCCCTGCTATAATGTCCGGCATATATTGATCTTTAACAACGATTGATTTATAAAGTTTCACGGTTAAAGATTCAATAAAATCCCAAGTAGGTGCTATATAACTTAATTTTTCAGAGGTCAAAGCAAATATCTCCCATTTTTAAGGCTAAAATTATTTTTATGCAATATAATTCGTGAGTAAAACATATTACAATTGGAAATAAGTTTTAACAAAAAGCTGAAGAAAAATTGGATTTAAAAACTTATTTCGTGTTTAAAATTCCTAGATTACTAGCAAACTATTGTATTCAATTCAATTTGTATCAGTTCATTCTCGAAATAGACAATACCCACCCATCTTCCTGGATATGATTCAATAGAAGGAATAATGTTAGAATTCTCTAACATTGATTTTGTGGCGTTCCAATCGGAAAATGGTAACTCTCTGTCAATATCGTTTAAACTACTATTTTCAATTAATTCAATTAGAATAGATTGAAGAACTGAATTAGTAGGAAGATCATTACGTGTAATATTGGTTGTGGGAGAACTTGTTTCAGCAACATTGAATACCGAAATCCAATAAGATGGTGGGCATCCCCCTAACGATAACCACGACGTTAGTAAGACAAAACCGACAGCAATTGATCCAATTATCGTCAAACCAATCACAAATAATTTAACTTTCATTTCAAATCATACTCCTCATTTTCCAAATTTCTTGAGAATCTTATGAGGACTTTTCTATTTTGTCTCTTCACATTTTTTGCTTATGCTAAGTGTATTTAATTCTATTTATAAACGTTGCGTATCGTTGATCTTCGTTGCGTTCACATTTTAAAGTTATGAAGTTGAGACATCGAAAGGTTAAAAATCTAAAGGTAATATTAGGTTAACAGATAATCTTAGGACAGTTATTTAGAACGACCTTCTTGTCATCAAAAAGAAAATTTTCCAAGTCTTATAGTATTTGTTTTCTTTTACAGATTCCAAGACACTCGATTAGTCTTCAGAATAACATAAAGGATTTTATTATCAGTTAGGTATGTTATACTCCTTTTTGGGTAGACTAACAACATTTATGAGTAAAAATTGAATTGACTGTAGATAAGTATCTATATGTTCATACCAGCTATTAGTTTCATTTGTATTATCTATTATTAAAGTAATTGAATAATTATAATTGAAGGTTTATTCATGGATGTCAAAAGACGAAAAGAAGTTATTGTAGGTCCAGCAGTTGTAGCTGTAGCTAATGCAACGCGAGCATTTGATGCTCCTGTTAGATATCCTCTAATTTTAAAGAATTTTACTCTTAATCTTGCTGATCCACTCGTTTCTTCCCGCTCAGCTTTTATTGTGCTTATTGAGCATATTGTAGGGACAATACTAGTAGCTATTCTCCTATTTTCGAGAAAAGCACATCGGCGACTTTATCAGCAATTACAATCTTTTGATAGGCGTGATTGGCTCTCTTTTGTTCTTGTATCCATGGGTTCAGGGTTGGGACTTTATTTCTTCATGTTAGCACTGGCATTTGGGAGCCCAACCATTGCGATTCTATTGCAAAAAAGTCAACCATTGATCACATTAGCTTTCGCAATAGTGATAATGCGTGAAAGGCCCTCTCGATTCTATTATTTGGCGCTTATAGCATCACTGGTGGGCATTTATTTCATGGTTTTTGAACAGTTTGGTAAAGGATCTTCTAATGAGCTATTAGCAGCTCTTTTCTCGTTGATTGCAGCAGGATTTTGGGGATCTAATACAGTTTGGGGACGAATTCTTACAGATAAAGTGGATTACTGGAACCTTACCACTCTTAGATATATTGGGGGAACGATAATACTGATTGGATTTAATCTAATTATTGGTGCGTATACTGCTCCTAATTTTGCTGTCTTAGGAGAGACAATTAATACATTTTGGGTGCCCTGGCCACGAGAGCTCTTACCTTTCGATTTTCTAATCCCGATAAATGGTTTCATTGCTATAATCCTTGTAACAATTTTTACAGGAGGAGTAATCCCATTATCTCTTTATTACTTTGGTCTTCGATGGTCTAGAGCATCAGTTGGTGGTTTAGCTGAATTGGCGTTTCCCCTCCTAGCAATCTTTGTAAATTTTATTTTCTTAGGTGATGTAATAACAGGATGGCAGGCTATTGGAGCAATAATCCTGCTTACTGTGGTATCTGTTATGTCTTATGTGAATAGAAGAGAATACGAAAAAGAACAAGCAAGTACCCCTGAAAGCTAAAAAGAACCCCCTTGCTCGAAGTATAAAGTCATTCCTGCTCGTTTTCGGTTTTTATTGCTTCTGTACTTATTAAATCTTCACTTGTTTCTCCCTTTTCTATTTTATTGTCAGTGGAGAGTTGTTCTTCTTCATTTGCTAATGGTTGAGGTAATAATCCCCAAATTTGGAATGAAACAAGCAATGCAATGATTCCACCAATCCCTGGAAGATCTAATTGGACTGTTTTCAGAAATAAATTGTCTTCAACAAAAATACCCATAACAATTGCAAAGATAACAATACCAATCCAAAGAATTCCACCAATAAAAAATCCAACAACTAAACGTCTTAAGACTGTTGCTTGGTAATAATCCGAAAAGGCTTCTAAATACTCTAATAATTTTGTTTTCATTTCTATTCTACCATTAATAACTTTAAAGACTCCCAATAGCAGATAGATTTTAACTCTTGCCTTTCGATCTCTTCTAATTTTCACTTATAATCATGGTTTAAGAGAAGTTTTTGGCTTGTGGAATTTCTTTTAAATTTAATCTAGATAATATGATTGAAGGGGATCCTTGTTTGATTGTCAAGTATATTCAGTGCTTAGAAAAGTTGTTAATTCCTACAGAAGGGAGGTTCTCTCTTAAGGAACTAAAGGATCCCCATTCGACTTTTTCCATTAGAAGAAACATTTTTAACGAGATAGAAGATTCACTAATTGAATTTCGGGAAATTTTCACACGCTTAACAGTGGAACCAAACTCTGAAATAATGAGAAATCTCTCCCAAATTTTAGGTTATGGATTAGGAAGCACTCCTGAGTCAGATGACATTCTATTAGGAATATTAGCTACCATTTATTGTATAAACTCCGATATAAGCAATGAATTCGACGTACTGTCCCAATTTCCCTTTGAAAGATTCACCAGCCGAAAGTCAGCTCAACTGTTTCGAAAATTTTTACATCATAACTTCCCTCGTGAACTTCAACCTTTTCTAAAAATATTTAGAGAGCAATCTCCAGAGAGCACTGCAATATCTCGTTTTGAACAAGAAGCTCGTAAAATCAGAACCATAGGAGCTTCCAGTGGTCACTATTTCTTGCTAGGAGTCTTATGGGAATTGGAATATTACGAAAAACAATTAAGTTCAAATGAATAACGATTTTCTTTATTGAGTTTCAATAAAATTCTTTAATGAATAGTAAAAATCTTCAAGTGAACCGGAATAGTCATATGAAAATTCTTTGTTTTCATAATCTGGATCTGTCTTAATTATATTATCAAACGCTCTACTACCATCTGTTTTTACTAAAAATGTCTTGATTCCGAGTTTCCCAGCTACCATATCGTTTATAGGATCATCGCCCACCATAATACATTCAGAGGGGTCTTTGTTGATTTTGTTCAATAATTCTTCATAGAATTCAATGTAGGGCTTTGTAAAATGATAATCTTCTGCTGAAGTGACTTCCAACCACGAAATCATATCTAATCCTCCCATTTTCAATCGTATTTCGTTTGCAACAGATGGGAATAGCGGATTAGTCGCTGCAACAAGCATAAAATGGTTCGATGCGAGGCAAAGTAGCTCTTGGGAAATATGGTGAGCTTTCATTATCTGACAGACTTGTGCAAATTCCGTATGGTAAAAAAGATCAAACCGTCGGATGGTTTCATGTTGAGAAATGCCAATTCTCGATTCAAAATCAACTGCAAATTTAGAAAGGTTATCTAGTTCTGGATTATTTCTCTCTGTCATTTTATTTGTGGATGTGAGAAAAATATCAATGAATTTTGAAAGACTAGGCTGTTCTTCTTTAAAATATCCATGAATTAACTTTACGTAGATCTTAATAAATTCTTGATCGTTGAATAATAAGAGGGTTTGATCGATATCAAATAATATTGTTGTGATAGGTGAAAAGTCTATCAAATTCTATCGCCATTAGAAAGACTTATTGAATTTTTTAAGTCGTTTATCCTCTTATTACGAATGTTTTTTTAGGTCTGTGTAATAGGGCAGCTAATGTTTGAGAAATCTACCAAAGAGTCAAGAAAGTGGTCTTTATGTCGCGTCCAGTCGTTAAAATACCTGCGGATATTCGTGAGTTTGTAGTAGAAAAAGCCCAAATTTATCCGAAAAATACAGTCATTCTGTCTCCAGATACGGGATTATTCAAAGGAGTTTTCAAAAACCCGCAGATTCAATTAGTAACTGAGACAAAAACGCTATTCACAGAACATATTGTCCTATCAGATCATGTTCCAATTGAAGAGATTTGGATCTCAGACGAGATGCTTGAACAACTTGGGATCAAAGAAGGGGAAAAGATACAAGTCCTGCCTCTTAGTCGTACACCACCTGATAGTTACTGGCTGATTAGGAAAAGAATGATACAAAAACGACCTTTTCTTCCAACTGAACTCGCAATGATCGTAAATGATATTGCACATCATCGCCTTAATCAATTAGAAAAAACAACCTTTGTTCTCTCTCAAGTTTATGAACCATTCAACATGGATGAGATCGAGGAGATGACAAGAGCAATGGCTGAAACAGGTGAGATGATAGATTTTGGCCAAGAAACTGTCTTTGGGAAACATAGCACAGGGGGTGTCCCAGGGAATAAAGTTTCGCTTTTGATAGTTCCTATCATTGCTGCTGCAGGTTTATTGATACCAAAGACCAGTAGTAGAGCTATTACAAGCCCTTCAGGCACCGCTGATACTATGGAAGCTTTTGGTTGTGATGTCGTTTTTAATGCAAATGAATTGGTTGAAATCTCACAGAAAACACGGGGAATGATAGTTTGGGGAGGAGGATTCAACTTGGCTCCTGCTGATGACATCCTTATTAGAGATGTTGAGTTTCCTCTAGGAGTCAATCCTACCACCATGATGCTCGCGTCAATTATGTCTAAGAAAGTTGCTACTGGAATTCATTTCTTGGTAATGGATTTACCTACTGGACATGGAACTAAAATTAAAGATATTGGAGATGCACAAGCTCTAGGACGAGATTTTGCTGAACTTGGACGACGATTAGACATTCGAGTAGAAAGCGGAATAACTTTTGGAGCAAGTCCCGTAGGTCATGCTGTTGGTCCAGCTCTTGAGGCTCGGGAAGCATTGCAGACTTTGATGAATCCTAGAGAAGGTCCCTCAAGTTTAGTTGAGAAATCTTGTGAATTATCAGGAATTTTACTAGAAATGGCTGGTAAAGCTCTTCGAGGTCAAGGAAGAGAATTAGCTAAGCAGATTCTTTACAAAGGGCAGGCTTTAGATAAATTTTGTGAAATTCTTGACGCCCAAAGCGGTGATGGGAATTTAAAACCTAGTGATATCCCTGTTGGAGAACACTCAGTTGAGATTTTGTCACAAAGCTCAGGATGGATTGTACAAATTGATAACGTTAAAATCGCAGAAATCGCACGAACAGCAGGCTGTCCAAAAGACAAGGGAGCAGGAATAGTTTTTCTTAAGAAAAAGGATGCTGTTAAACGTGGGGAGTCTATGATTCGCATTTACTCATCTTCTGAGTCTCGATTAACTGCTGCAGAAGGAAAATTTGCAAAATTAAATCCAATCACGATCGAAGGAATGCTTATAGGTCGAGTTTAGTCTAAAGAGCGCTTTTACACTGTTCTAATCGTACTGTCTTCATTTCCTATTTTGTAGGTATTTCTCTTTTTTTTCTTGGTATATATACATATAAATAAGAGTGTGTATGGCTTAATAATAAGCTTAAAATCTAAGAAAGTTCAACAACAGATACAAATGATTCTAGTTAGATATTATTCGTCATTCTAGATAAAATTGGTATGAGAGAAATACTTTCTTAAAAGTAAGGATACTGTAAGATCTATGTGATGTGATGAGATGAAATTAAAGAGTAAAGACATGAATAATTCATATAATACAAATGTTCACCGGATCATTATTGAGAAAGTCAAAGACCACAATATAGTTTTCAAAAAAGAAGACATAGATCAGATTACTCAAGGTTTTATGAATTCAAGCATTTCCAGCCAACATAGTACTGCATTTATATTGTCTCAGCATTTCACCCAATATTTACCCGATGAAATAGAGGCTATGGCT
>JAEOTU010000184.1 GCA_016839665.1 Candidatus Hodarchaeota archaeon | reverse complement strand
TTTTCAAGAATATCTTTTGAAAGTTCTCTTACTTGGCTCAAGAACTCAGACCTAACATCCTTATGCCTTGCTAATGATTCAAGAACCAATTTCTTCTCAATTTTTCTGAACATAGAAGTTCACTGCGATAAATTTAGGTGATAAATTCCAATATTCTTGTTTGTCTTTTCCCTTTAACAGTGATAAATGACTTAGCACGATTAACAACAACTCCCAATCTCTGCAAATCTCTATAATCACTTATTTTTTGGTTTACCCTCCGTAAGCTAATGATTCTTTTTGCAGATGTTACTCCAATTCCAGGAACCCTCAACAGCTCGTTATAAGAAGCTTCATTGACATCCAAAGGAAAAATATCATCTTGAAGCGCAAGAGATATCTTTGGATCAACATTTAAAGGAATCATTCCATCCCCATTCATGATAGAAAAGATACTTTCCATTTCATAGCGATATCGCCGAAATAACCAATCTGCTCTATACAGATAGTTTTCCCTTTTTCTTTGATACCCATCTGATATCTTTTTGCGTCCCATTGGCGTTCCTTTGATTGGTGTAAACGCTGAAAAATAACCACGTTTTAAATCAAGATTTTTGTATTCCCAGTGGAGCCTTTCAAGTATCTCATGATCAGTTTCTCCTGTTGTACCAACAATAAACTGGGTAGTCTGTCCTGCCGGGACTAATCCCTTTCTGATATTTCGGCTAATATTTTTTTGACAATTAATGATGTCAGTCTCATAATTTTTCATGCTGGATACTTCAGAAAGACGCGAAGCGCTGGGCAGCTCCACATTGAGACTGACACGATCAGCTATCTCCATAATTTGTCGTATATATTCTTTATCTGTTCCAGGAAGAATTTTAATATGGATGTATCCCCGGAAATGGTAAATATTACGGATTAAAGTGAGTGCTTCGATAATTTTTTCTGCTGTATCAGTTGCACTTCTCCATACACCAGAAGATAAAAATAATCCTTCAACATAGTTTCTGATATAGAGACCCATAAAAGCTCGAGCTAATTCAACAGGTTCAAACATTTCCTTAGTTCTGGCCTTATTACAACCATTCACGCAATATTTGCAGTCATAAATGCACTGATTGGTCATTAATACTTTAAAAAGACTGATACAGCGCCCATCAGGTGCAAAAGCATGACAAATACCTGCTTTATCTGGATTGCCTATTCTATTTCGATTACTTCCAGAAACCTTTCGTGGGGAAGCCATTGAAGCACAAATATCAAATTTACTAGCATCACCAAGAATGAGAATTTTTCTTTCTAAAGAACCCATTTAAGGCAACCTATCTTATTGATAATGTATCAGAGGATAGCTTATCCCTTGAATGACTGAAGTTAACTACCATAGAACTTTCAAAAAACTTTTTAAGACATCAATAAAATTAAATTCATTATTATTTTACATCTAGATTCCCTAAAGAATCATATTTGTCATTCTTTCCCCTCCAGCTCCTTGAGGGGAAAAGCATCCTTCAAACTAACCGCTTAATAATTCATCAGAGTTAGTCCATCAAACTTCTCCTTATTGGATAAAACAGATATATCCGTCCTTTGTGGTAGCTACAAGGGATGCATCTGGACCAATTACTCCACGCTGAGACATAGATCGTACCTTGGGAGCCAATATTAGGAGCAGAAGGCAGACCATCAATCGTCTTTTCCCAGCGTTGTTCCCCGTTTGGCTCAAGACAGAGAACTTTTCTTAAAACTGCAGTAATAATACTACCATCAGCACGAACAGCAGGAGTTGTGATTCCTTGTAATGGTTTTCCACTATAATCCATGAAGGATTGTCGCCACAACTCTTCTCCTTCTGAACTTATTGATATTAATTCTTTAGATTCGAGTGGTAAGTGGATTGCGCCCTCTGATCCTATGACTGGTTTACCAGAAATCTCACCTACTTTTACTTCCCAAGTGACAATACTATCATTCTTTGGCCCTAGAAAAGAGCTTTTCCCTGATCCCCCAGAACTTGCACGAAAACGTGGCCAAGGTGTTTTTGCTAAACAGAACTTTTTGTTGTGGTTATTCGGTTTCACTCACTTCTCCGTATACTGTGACTGTAGTTAATCTTTCTTTTACACTTTATTTTGAACATTGGTTAATTTTTTTCTATTAAAAACATCGAATGCTTTGCCAGAAAAATAACAAATAAAAACGAACATAAGTAGATACATTACATTCTAAAAAAAAATTTCTCCTAATTTGATCGAAATGAAGGATATACAATTCTTAACAATAACTAATCACAGTCTAGCTGCAACATCGGAGCTGGGATTCATTGCAGGGGCAATTTCTCTTGACAACCTTATCATAGCAATTGATTCAACACTGTTTCCCTTTACTTCTAGATTATTTCGTAAGGAAATCGAGCAAGTTTTCAAATTACCAGTAAGATTTCTTCTTCTAACCCATTATCATGGAGATCATTTTTGGGGAGTATCTTCCTTCAATGATACAATCATCATAGGATCAGAACCCATAATTAAGAATATTATTGCTGAAAGAGAAATTCAACCAGCTAGATTTGAAACTTGGAAGAAAGAAGAACCTACAAAAGCCCATTTTATAGATGAAATTGATACCTCTTTTCTTCCTGATATTACATATACAGATAAATTGAAAATTCGGGACGGAGGGTTGGATATAGAGCTTTATCATTGTGGAGGACACACATCTTGTTCATCGTACATATATTTTCCTTTTGAGAAGGTCTTATTCGCTGGCGACTTGATATTCGCCAAGGAGTGGCCATGGGCAGGCGATCCAACGAGTAATCCTGATGAATGGATCAGTGCTCTCCAAGAAATCATGAAACTTGATATTGATTTTGTCATTCCTGGACACGGGCCTATGGTTGGTAAAGAGGAGGTAGAAGTGCAATTGAATTTTCTGAAAATGCTGAGGGAAGAATCCATTATCGCTCTTGAAAATAGGAAGAGTATTGATGATATCAAGGTTCCCCCATTTTATAATGACAACACAACTGGAGGATGGGTAAGGAAAGACACACTAAAGTGTTTCTACAATTTTTATAAAAATAAACTTATGTGAGAGAAAGTAGAGTACAAAATAACTAAGTGAATAGGAAGTAGGCAAATGAAAAGTATCAAGATAACTGTGATTAAGAAATTTAGCCCCACAGACGTCTTCGGACATGAAATTATTAGAAAATCTACTGGTAAACCAATCCCCTCTTGTTATTTGGAAGAAGGCAAGGAATTCATTGTCGAAAACCATCTTAAAGCACCTGAAGAGTTTTGCAAGCAAGCATGGCACGACTTATATAATACTTTAATGATTTATTATTGTGATGGTGATTACGAATACCCTGAGCCCAGAGTGACATACACACCATGTAACGATGGTGTTAGACCAGTCATATTTAAAATAGAAAAACTTTCATCTTGATTTCACAATTCAAGCTTAGCGACTTCTTTTTGTTTCCTTATTATGTTCTATATTTTTAAGGGGAAGTAGGAACATTCATTGTAATGTTGACTTTGAGGAATATTTCATGGAAGAAGTTATCAACGTACTTCATGTAGACGATGAACCTACTTTTCTACAATTGACACAGAACTATATGAAGGTTTTAGGCGCTGATGAACTAAAAGTTCATCCTCTTTCTGATCCATTGCAGGTTTTCAGCGAATTAAAAGAAAAAACCATTGATGTTATTGTTACAGACTATCAGATGCCTAATATGGACGGTTTAGAACTCCTTAGTAAATTAAGGGATCAAAAGAATGATATTCCAGTTATCATTTTTACTGGCCGAGGTCGGGAAGAAGTCGCGATCAAAGCTCTTAACCTTGGAGCAAACTATTATATCGAGAAAAGTTGGGATCCTAAGAGCCAATTTGGCGAACTGCGTCATGTTATTAGACAAGTAGTCAAACATAAACGTATAGAAAAGGCTTTAAGTGAAAGTGAGGAGCGATATCGGATAATTTTTGATGAATCTCCAATCAGTCTTTGGGAGGAAGATTTCTCCGCTGTTAAGCGTCATTTTGATCAATTAAAGGCAAAGGGTGTTGAAGATTTGGGACAGTACCTAGATCATCATCCTGATGAAATCGCGCGTCTTTCGCAGATGGTCAACATAATCGATGTGAATAACACGACCTTGAAAGTTTACAATGCCAAGGATAAAGCGGAGTTTTTCGAAGGCTTGGCTTCTTTCTTCGATGAAGCGGCTACGGTCTTATTCAAAGAGGAATTGGTTGCTCTTTTTGATGGGAAAACTGTTTACCAAAACGAATTTCCAGGTTACAAGCTTACTGGTGAAAAAATCGATGTAATTGTCAGATTATCTGTGCTTTCTGGTTACGAAGAGACTTTAGAGAAGGTCATTGTTTCAGTAATTGATATTACCCGGCTTAAACACGCGCAGAAGACATTGCGAGAATCTGAACAAAAATTCAGATCTTTAGCTGAAAAATCTCCAAACATGATTTTCATCAACAAGAAAGGACATGTAGTTTACACTAATAGACAAAGCGAAGAAAGCCTGGGTTATACGCGGGAGGAATTTTATTCCCCGGATTTCGATTTTCTTTGCTTGATTTCTCCAGATTATAAAGAAGCTATTGTTTCAAATTTCCGAAAACATTCGGCAGGAGAAGAGGTTGATCCGATCGGGTATGATCTTATCACGAAGAATGGTAAACGCATTTCTGGTATTCTCACGACAAAGTTAATCAATTATGAAGGAGAGAAAGCGATTTTAGGAATTATTACCGACATTACCCATCAAAAACAAGCACAGGAAGAACTCAAGATTAGCGAAGAACGATATCGCAGACTTATTGAACTCAGTCCTGATGCAATAATCCTTTCAGACTTAGAGTCAGAAATCCTTATGGTGAATGAACAGGCTCTAAAAATTTTTGGAGCTAAAAAGGAGGAAGAACTGGTTGGTAAGAATGTTTTTGATTTCATAGTCTCTGAGGATCACGACCGTGCAGTGATTAATCTTCGAGAGACCCTAGACTCAGGAAGTATTAGGAATATAGAATATTCAATGATAAAAAATGATGGGAGCATTTTTCCGACTGAGTTGAGTTTTGCTGTAATATTTGATCATGACGGTGACCCCTCCTCGTTACTAGGTGTATTACGGGATA
>JAEOTU010000183.1 GCA_016839665.1 Candidatus Hodarchaeota archaeon | reverse complement strand
ATCTGGATTGAGTATGAACTGAATGTGGTAGATCCCACATCTGCTACAGATGCAGTTCAAGAAGCCAGTCGATTAGCAAGTGCTTATCTCGATGAGGAAGAAAAGAGACTACGAGGGGATACCTGGAGTAATCAAGTACACTATCCTTCCAACGGTGGGAAAGTGAAGAAGAAATATCAATTAGAGTTGACCGACCAAGGGGTGAAAGAACAATTACGGATTGTAAAATCGAAAGACCCCAAATTTATTAATTTTATTCATCTCTGGCATGGAAACGGGAATGGAAAAAACGAAACGTATATAGGGCACCTCAAGAAAGACACGGGTGAATTTAAATTTAAACCCGAAAATCAATCATTAATTGAGCGATTAGGTATCAATGAAGGGACACATTTCAAGATAATCACAATCTAGTCTTACATAATTGCCTAATTTTTAGCTTTAGAAGAGAATTCACTTCTTCTTGAACTCAAAAATCTTCAGACGATCAAGAAAGAAGAATGTTTGGTACTTTGGCTGGATTTGCTTCCCGAGAGAAATTTCCTTAAAGGGAACAATTCTAGAGGACGAAAGCTGAAAAGTGGAGGAGGGATCGAGATATCTCCTTAAATCTCGAGTAGTACAAGAAATGATTAATAGTGGAGACCTCTTTAGATCACGACTTAGAAAATCAAAAATTCGTTCGTAATTTCCTTCACCAGCGTATTTAATCAGGACGACTTCTGGCTTAAAGCTTATCACCTCCTCCTTGGATTCGTCTATAGATCGATCAATAATTCTAATTCGGTCAGAATTGAAGGCATCCTCAAAATAAGGGATATGATAATTAGTAATCTCGGTTTGATAATCGTTCCAAGATTCATCAAAAAGTAACCAATTACCACCCAACAAATAAGGCGTGAGGACATCTAAGCCACAATTAGGATAGAGACCGTGATAATTGTCACCGCGTCGCTGTTTCAGAATAAGAGAACATAGAAAGCTTAACTTTTCCGAATATGTTCGTAAATCTTGTCGGTCTTCGACTTTTCTCCCAAATTCGACGATATCATTGAGTACTGACTCTAATTCCTCATTAGAAATCTCTATCACCTGTGTAACTTACTTATTCTTTACGAGAAACTAAGAAAATAGATCCCGAGATTGAAGAAGCATTAAGAATTCCCACGAGTAACACCAGGAATTCTAAACGGGTAGATTCCTCACCAAAAGGAAGTCTTTGGAAGAGACCAATCGAAAACATCAAAATACCCAAGAAACAAATAAGGGCGATGATCCATAAGATACTTCCAAACATCTTACGACTATTGTCATTCATCTGAAAACGTTCATTCACAATATATACCTCTACAAATCATAATGGTTGATTCTGATATCGATGGAAAATAATTGTTGCATAAAAAATCTCGGATGATGGAAGTATTGTTAAGAACTAAAATGCAGATCTTCTTCAATATCTTAAGACTATCAAATCCTGAAACAAAAAATAAATGACCGTTGAGAAAATCAAGGGATCTTTGATGAACTACAAACTTGGTAGTAGAATCCCGTTAGATGAAAACCAAACCTTAAAGATTGCAAAAATCACAGAAGTAGAAGTCAAACGGATTGGGGAATTTAACAAGAAAGTTTTTGGAAACAAGATACAAGAATTCGTTGAACGGGTGATTTTAAGACATCCACGAAAAGAGAAGTGTGTGTGGTTCTACATTGAGGAAAATAAAACAAAGGAGATTATATCGAGTCTAGCCCTATTGCCTGCTGAATGGATAATGGAAGGATCTGTGTTACCATATTGTGAACTGGGGTTTGTGGGGACTTTAGAAGAATATCGGGGACAGGGTCTCATAGAAACAATCTATGAATATTACAAACAAGTAGTGGATAACCAAGAATTTATTTTCTCCGCCTTACGAGGGGTTCCTTTTTTTTACCGACGGTTAAACTATGAATTTGCCCTACCACTCGACAATCTATTCTCTTTACCGCTATCGTTGGTACCCACTGATCATCTTGACCATCTGATAATCAGGAAAGCATCCGAAGAAGATTTACCATTCATTGCTCAGGAATATGAGAAAATCACCAAGAACCTATGCATAGCCACAAAATTCAATCGGGAGATATTTCAGTTTAGAAATATGAACGCTGAGTTCAATGAAAATAAATTCTCAGCATTTATGCTCGAGGATAAAGAAAAGCAAGGTGCATATTTTACTGTCGGAATTCCTATAGAGAGGAAAGGGATGGGTATCATGCAAACATCCGCGCAAACTCCCTCTCATATGATCAGAATATTACAATTCGTGAAACAGGCTTGCGATGAAAAGGACCTACAAGAAATACTCTATTGTGGGAATGAGAAAAGTTCATTCGGGCAATATATAGTATCATTAGGGGGAGTCTTTGATCAGAGGTGGGCATGGCAAGTGCATATCCCAGATCTGAAGCGATTCTTCCAAGGGATTCAAACTGTGTTAGAGAAGAGGATAAGCCAATCAACATTCAACAGGATGACTCAAACAGTTAAAATCAGTAATTATCATGAGACAGTTGAATTGGTTTTTGTTGAGGGAAAAATTACTAAAATAGATGTTATTAAGGGATATCTAGACCGTAAGGAATGTGATGTGAGTATCCCTGGAGGTATCTTAACAAAACTCCTGCTTAGTGATAGAACCGTTAAAGAAATCAGCCATATCGTCAAGGATGCATTTGTGAAACAAGACTCAGCAAAATTAATTGATGTTTTGTTCCCCAAGAGGGAATCATACCCAGATCCAAGTTATTAAATTGATCAAGAGTTTTCCCGAAATGTAATTATTTTAAAAATAAGTAATGGGAAGAAATAGAGAGGAAAAAGTTTTGTTTGGTTGTGTTTTTTGAAAATTTAAGTGCTAAAACCCTTATATTCAAAACTCTATTATACTAATCGATACGCTATAACAATTTTCATTGAAGAAGAATAAATTAAGAATATTTTTTGAGTGATACGAGGTAGTAGAAGATGAAAGATATTACTATTGCGTTAGAAAATAAGCCTGGTACTCTAGCTGATTTAGGAGAAACTCTAGGGAAAGACAAAATTAATATAGAAGGCCTTTGCGGAGCTACATGTGATGGGGAAGACTTAATCCATATTTTGGTGCAAGAATCGGGAAAAGCTTACAATGCACTTGACCGAGCGGGTTTTAAGATCAAGGAAGAAAGAGAAGTGCTAGTCTTAAGCATCCACGAAATCGTGAAAGAACCCGGTTCCGCGGGAAAGTTATTTCGGAAATTAGCCCAGGAAGGGATCAATATCAATTTGATATACCTAGCTGAAAACAATCGAATAGTGATTGGAGTAGATGACCTAAAAAAAGCGAAAAGTGTCTTATAATTCTTATTCCCAAGCTATAGTCTTATTGGGAGAGTTTCGGGATGATTTGCATCCATCTAGGCTGTTTTGTGACTCCCAGCGTGTTAAGTTGAGCCTCTCGATTTTTTTTCAACCACTTGAAAATCTCAAGAAAAATCGCGACAACCGATTGACCGTTGGTAGAACTACACTTAAATGCTTTTTCACAGCCATATTGCAGTTTATAATCATCTAAGCCAATATTACGCTCCTCAATTGATGCAAGATCTAATTTTGTAGCAACAAGAAATCTCGGAGTTTTCGATTCAAGGAATTCAATCCATTGCGGGAGCGCATATAACGAACCGATGTCAGTCAGATCAAAACATAAAAGGGCGCCATCTGCTCCTTTACAATAAATGTCGAACATGCCCATGTTTTTAAACTGGGCTTGGCCTCCAAGATCCAAAATTTGCACTTTTAATTTAGCTTTGGTTTCCAAGTCAGAGAGGCGCATCTGTTTATAATGATAGGCAGCGGCAATGGTCTGTTTAGCAGTCGAAAAAAAACTTCCGTCAATAAAAGTCTTTGCCAAGGTAGTTTTTCCAACTCCTCCTTCACCGAGAATAACTAGTTTGAGAGGAGTAAAAGGATTTGGTGTGAATGAGTTAAACATTCTCATAGGGGTCACTCTTCAACAGATATTGTGCGATTGATTTTAATAAACCCTAGAATCGTCATAAGTTCTGAAATCCTTCTCGTAGACGAAGAATTACACTAAAACTTAGATTAACTCAAAGCGTACCCAATGGAGAAGTAAAATCGAGAATAGGTAAAAAAACTGCCGCTAATAGCTGCTTGAATGCCATTCCATTCGTCTTTGGGAGTTTCTAAAAGCACACTACTTTCATTAGTCGAAGGATCAATTAAGAACGTGATAGCTTGATAGAGCGTGGGATAGTCACTGAAATCCAGATGAGTGATATTCACAAAGGGATGAGTAATATCAGCGACTTTGTCATCAGACAGAAGCTCCACCACATCGATACCATAATATTCTCTTAAACCATCAACACAGCCCGATAAAAGAAACAAACTGATTAGTAAAATCCCTATCAAAAAGTGATTGCGAGAACCATTAAAGCTGAAATGCATTTTTCATTCACCGAAAAGAGAGTAAAAACGGACAGATGTCAGACCAATATCTTTTGTTTATTGGATTTTGTCAAATGAAATTAACTATATTAATTAAAAAGAATCCTAGAATAGATAAGTGAAACTAAACTGACGGACGTTAAGGATCTGGTGAGGTGATTTAATGTGGTTAATCCTTTACATGTGTTATATCTTAAGATAGTATACTTTTTAAGAGCCATTAACCGAAGCGTGGTGTATATATTAACTTTTAGATGGATTAAAAAGTTTAAAAAGCAATCTGAATGACTGATGCTGAAAAAAATTGCTATCTGACAAGAGTTTCTGATAATACTCCTGTTCCCCATTTTATCTAAAAAGAGCCCTTGGGCCCTAATTTGATTTCTTTTTCTTTTGTCTCTTTGTTCGGACAAACAAAATAAGAGTAAAAATCCAAAAACTATCCAAGGCCAATTTAGTAGATT
>JAEOTU010000182.1 GCA_016839665.1 Candidatus Hodarchaeota archaeon | reverse complement strand
GTCTGTCTGCTCGGTGATGGTGCAGTAGGCAAGACCGCTTTACGTGAGCGCTATTTAGGGAAGCAATTCTCTAGTGGATACGTAATGACGATAGGCGCGGACTTCGCTGTAAAGAAAACACAGATTGGTACCGACGAAGGAGAGAAAGAAGTTAAATTCCAAATCTGGGATCTTGCAGGGCAACCTCGTTTTAATAGTGTCCGAGAACTCTATTATAAAGGTTCTCATGGCGGATTACTAATATTTGATATTACTCGGCGGGAATCCTTTTCCAATTTAGACTCTTGGCTTGAGGAATTGTTCAAAAACTCTGGACGTGGTCCGATACCCATCACTGTACTCGGAAATAAAGTAGATCTAAGGAAAGAAGCAGATGATTGTGTTACTGTAGCTGAGGCTCAAGAATTCACAGAAAATCTGAAGAATCTACTAAAGTTTAATATTGATATTCCCTACTTAGAAACATCAGCAAAAACAGGCGAGAATGTAGATAAATCTTTTTCTTTATTAGCGAATAATATTAGATCTTTTTTATCCCAACCAAAATAATTGAAGTGAGTGAGCGACCTACTATTGGTCACTATTTTTCGAATCGGACATCGGATTAAACGAGATAGTAGGACAACAACTCATCTGGCTCTTGTGGCTCGATCATTTGGAGCTGCTAGAATGATTATTGCTGGGGATGAAGATGAAAATCTACTTAAGACAGTAGACAAGGTTAATTCTGAATGGGGAGGGGATTTTCAACTAGAGATTATTCCCTATGATGAATGGAAGAATTTCCTCTTAAAGTGGAAAAGTGAAAACGACAATAAAATTGTCCATCTTACGATGTATGGAGAGAACCTCCCCATATTTGAGAGATCTAAAGATTTTATCAACTTGAAAAAGCAACCATTAAATTTATTTCACTTACTAATCGTGGTTGGTGGAAAGAAAATTCCTGGAAAAGTCTTCCACTATGCTGATTGGAATATTGCCATAACAAACCAACCACATTCTGAGGTTAGTTCTCTTGCGGTTTTCTTAGATCATCTTACCTCCGACACTTTACAAACACAGTTTTCTAACTCCCTAAAACAAATTATTCCCTCAATAGAGGGGAAAAAACGGTATATTGGAGATAAAAAGAATGAAAATTAGGACAAAAGTCCAAATTGGTGTGATTGGTGATTCTAAAATCCGTTCAAAGTCCCAATATGAACTTAGCTATGAAATAGGTAAAGAAATTGCGAAATCAGATTCCATTCTTATCTGTGGCGGACGTGGAGGAGTAATGGAAGCTGTTTGTAAGGGAGTTTATGATTCAAACGGAATTTCTGTCGGTATACTTCCAACTGATGATTCTGATCCTGATGTAAATGATTATCTAACAATAAGGATCCCTACACTCCTAAATTTTGCTCGGAATGCTATCGTAGCCCTAGCATCTGATGGAATAATTGCTTGTGGAGGAGGCGCAGGAACGTTATCAGAGATGGCATTTGCATGGATTTATCATAAGCCTCTTGTCTGTCTTACCTCCATTCCTGGTTGGAGTCAAGAAATTGGAGCTCGTGGATCCCTAGACGATCGAACAAATGATGTAGAAATTTTGACTGCAAAAACAGGGAAAAATGCTGTAAAAAAAATTTTAAAGGCTATTTCACTTTCCAAATAACGAAAAAAGCCCAGAAGATGAGTTATTATTAAAAATTTCAGAAATGCCATCACATAATGCTTTCAATAACCCATCTTTTCTTGAATCAATCAAATCAGAATAATCAGAAATAATGGAATGGAATTCCGATTTGTTTGATGTTTGTACCGAGCCGAATATCTTGCTTGCGATCTCAAGATAGCTTTCTGTTTCTGGATCGTATGAATTTACAGATTCCTCCAAAGATAGAAACTTACCACATCCATCTATCTCATAAGCATTAATTTCAGCTAAAGTTAAATACGCTCTCATTTTTGGGGATAAAGACGATAAATCCTTACTCCACGAGTGTATGGTTTTAAAACACAAAGTAAAGTCTTTTTTGTAACATAGCAATCCTGCATAACAGAAATAAAGGTCTGAAACTACCGTTTTTTCATAATTTGTTTCAAGAATGAAGTTATTCAAGTGTAAAAGAAATTCTGAACCCTGAAAACTCTTTTCCATCATTATCTGATTACAAACGGTTCTAACGCAATTTTCAAGAGAGGCTTTTCTTAACTCTGCAAAACAAAATGGGATTAACCTAGCATAAGAAAGATCGCTCAGCCTTTGACGAATATTGACAATAAGGACAAGGACTAAATCGCAAACTAATTTTGTTTGATTTCCTGAAACAAAAATTGAAGTAGCTTCAGAGATTATAAATTTCGCATCGTCAGGCTGGTTGAGACGAAACGCTCTTTGAAGAGCGCCTTGCAGTATTTGAAATCCATCAAACCAGTGATTTTTACGTAGTTCATCCAAGCCTCGTTCTAACCAAGGATTTTCTTTCATTTTAAATCTCCTTTAGTTTTACATTTAAATAACTCGAATTTTGTAACCTACAGAGCTTTTTAAAATCTTTAAATATCCATATTTCGTTTGAATTACTCATATTATCATGGATTTTAACTCTAGTCATATTGAATTCAAATCTTTGGGTTTTGTATTTATTCCCCTTCCTTCACAGTGATGGGGTCGCTAACTAGCGTAAGACAAATAATTTCTAATCTTAACACTAAGTTTGTCAATTTTTCTTGTTTTTATTATGTATTATCAAAAATAAATATAAATGAGGTAATAGATTGTATAGAATTGAAAAAAAAAGTTTGTAAGGTTTGATACAAACTATTCTTATTTGATAAACAAGTCTGAATAACGCGCGGATTTTAAAACAACGCGCGAATAATCAAATAATAGTTTTAAAAATATAATAAATTAGCCATAACTATTAAGCTTTATAAAATCGTAATGGTTACAGAGTGTTGATAAACCTTGAGTGATTCTGAAACTATTAAGAAATGGTCTGTTGAAGATGAT
>JAEOTU010000181.1 GCA_016839665.1 Candidatus Hodarchaeota archaeon | reverse complement strand
CAAAAACAAGAGAAGACAATTTATTGGTAGAGGATTCTCACCTTAGTAAGCGTGTCCGTGAATTAGAATTTCAGATTGATGACGCAGAACGTCGCAAAGAAGACTTGGAAGTTCTCATTCATAAAATTAAAAATGATAATCAAATTAAAATTAGTAAATCAAAACAAGAACATCGTCGTTTACAACGAGAAATCAGTGAAAAGACAAAGGAAATTGAAGCATCAGAGAAGAAATATGTTGAGAAGAATTCTGAACTCAAAATTCTCGAGAAGTCAATAGATCAAGGAAGAGCTGATTCGATAAAATTAGTCAATCAATTAGATGCCAAAATTCAACAAATTATTGGTAAGATAGAGCAAATTGATAAGCAAATGACTGAAAAATCTAAGCGAATTGACCAAATTGATCAAGTGCAGACAGAATTTGACTTTTATGGAGCATTACAAGCCCATCTGGAGGATCGAGAAAAGATTGTCAAACTGGGGGTCATTGATAATTTCAATAATCAGATCAAGAAAGTCTATCAACTAATGGTTTATCGTGATTTTGAAGATATCCGGATTGATCCGAATTTTAGACTAATTGTCAAACGTAAACGGAAAGGGAAGTTGATTGACCAGCCAATTGAAAGCCTAAGTGATAGCGAGCGAATCACCATTGCATTAATTGTCATGTTGGCAGGTCGAGAGGAGTATATAACCGATTATCCGCTCTTCGTGTTGGATAAAGTAACGCTAGATTACGACCCTACTAGGTTTGAGATGATTTTAGATTACTTAGTTCGACGAGAGGTTCCCTATATTTTAGTAACGCTTGCTCAGAGCATCGAGGAAGGTACTGGGCAGCTAGAGGTCGTACACCTTGGATAGATTATCTCTCTCCTGATTTTTCTCTAATTCTCCGAATGATCATCACTGTTATCAAAGAGAGAAGAAGAACCATAATTGAATAACTTGGGGATAAGAATGGAAGTAGAGGTTTTTCCGCAGTGGATTCCTCACTTAACGTTGTTGTGGTTGTTGCAGTAGTCGTGCTTAGCTCATTACGAATGGTGAAGGACCAATTTGTAATGACAATTATAGAGATACCTTGAGAACAGGTAGCTACTATCTTAAGGTAGTGTTGATCGTTATTATAGACGCTTGTGGTTGTATCCCAGTCAATACTAGGACTAGATAACCCTGATTCCAATTCAATCCATGGATGAACCGTATCATCATCCTTATAGAAAACCGAATATGTGACGGGGTGTCCAGAATAATCGAATGAGGCTGTCCATTGGATTGTAATCGTACCATTGACTACTGTCTCTGCTTTAGGTGAAAGGATAACGGGTCGAGACACATAATCAATTGGACTTGGGTTAATAGGCGCCGTTAAAGGTTGAGTATCAGTATTTGGTCCACCCTTAACCGAATAAGGGACATCAACAATTTCATCTGAATTACTATCTGGCGTGGTCCAATTATCCCAATAGTTATTCTTGAATTTATTAACTGTTCCGTCATCATAAGCCTGTGAAAGTCCCTCTGGGTGATTACTGATGAAATCATTCCATAAGACGTCATTATTTCCCTCATAATATCCTAGAATTTTGATAGCATAACCATGGTTGTCATAGAAAATATTATTAGTAATATGACAATTGATTGCATGATCAAGATCAATTCCTCGTCCATTGTTCTTGAAAATAGCATTTTTAGAGACATTTACATAATCAGATTGTTGTAAATAAACTCCCGCTGTGTCATATCCTATTGTATTCGTTATCATATTATTATCTAACGTGCCATTATCAGATTCATATAGATGTATTCCATAACTATCGGAATTATCAAGAGTATTACTTATATTATTATATGAAATTGTATTATATTTTGAATTATCAAGTTTAATTGCTCTAGTATTAGAATCATATATAATATTATGAGAGATTGATGAACTTCCACATGTTTCAAGTTTTATTCCAAAACTAGCATCGAATACGGTGTTATTTCTGATTTGACTATAATCACAACCTGAATGGATACGAATTCCATCTGAGACGCCGTGAACTGTGTTGTTAGAGATGGTGAGATTCATAGATTTACCTAATTGAAATCCACTACCACAATTGAAAATTTGATTATTAGAGAAGGTACATTCTTCAGAATTGAGCAGTACAATTCCAGTTTGAGTATGATTGAAAATCACATTATCTGTAAATACGCAATTCCTTGAATTATCGATGTTGATTCCATCAAAAAAGTTGCTGTGTATCTTGTTCTTTTCAAAGATATTATTCGGGGAAATTTCGATATCAATACCATGATGACTCCCCCCATAAGCAGTATTGTTCCTAATTGTACAGTATTGTACACTGTGCAGCATAATCCCTCCATAACTGTCGTAATTATTGATAAGGTTACCTTCAACAACACTATAATCAGAACTTACATGGACACGAATATGACATCCTCTAAGGACATTTTCTGATACAATACTAAATGTACTATCAACTGCAATTCCATCGCTGTTATAATATGAGATGTTATTTTTGACGATTGTCGTATTTCTTGAATCACTCACTTGTATTGCAATTGAACCATTTGTTAATGTATTGTTCAAGATTGTAGTATTTTCACAGTATTGGAGGTGGAAACCATCATAACTGTTTTTAAAAAGATAATTATCACAAAAAATAGTATCATTGCAATGTTGGGGAAAGATAGCTGAATCTGTACAATTTGTAATAATATTGTTTGAGATCAAGCAATGTGAAACATTATTCAGAGTAATTGCATTAACTCCCGAAGACAAATAACAATCTAGTACTTTAAAATAGACATTTGTATCTTGAATCTCTATCAGGTTACTCGACGACGGACCTGTTATATTTAAACTTTTTATAATATAGGGATTTATTTTCGTCCCATTACCTTGCCAACCTTTGTTATAAGCGGTACTATTAAAATCAGTATTATTAGCAATCGAGATAGGACTCTCAGGGTTATAGGTATCAATGCTTAAGATAATATTTGGGATAGGATCTGTGGGAGAAAAATTGTGGTCAGATAATATAGTATTTTTTAAGATCATTTCAGCCGAATTCAAAGAAACACCCTGCATACCATCTTCAACAATTACTTGAAAGATAGGTCTGTTAAATTGATAACTACTGATCAAAAAAGTCATAAAAAGGAAAAGTAAGATCACCTTATTGTTAAATATAGTATTTCGAGATATTACTCTTTTAACGATGCTTATTATGTCCAAAAACTTACCATCCTCAAGGAAAATCTGATCCAATCCTACTATATGATGAGATATTTATTAGTAGAGCAAAACCTTAATATCAAATCGATTGTTAAAGATTTGTTTGATATAATTTAAAGCTTATCTTATTATTGTAACTGAAGCTTAACATTAATCTCTGACTGCTATTGCTTCAATCATGATGCGAGCACCCAACGGAAGAGCGGCTACCTGTATCGTAGAGCGTGCTGGGGGATCCATGGGAAAAGATTTAGCATATTCCTCGTTAACCGTCTTAAAGTCGTTCATGTCTGCTAAGAAGATCGTTGTTTTAATAATATCACTCAGAAATGCCTCTTCTTCACCAAGGATATTCTCGATATTTTGCATCACCTGTTGAGTTTGGATGTGAATATCTGCTTCCAAATCTGTAGCAATCTGACCAGACACGTAAATGTGTTTTTGTCTTGTGGTCGCAATCGCAGGACTGTAAGGGCCCACAGTTTTTCCTAATTTGATAGCTCTTTTCATGTTGAATTTCATCTCATCCTAAGATATGGTTCAAATTAGTTTATTTAATTTCATTTGGTAATTCTAATAATTTTAATTTTGTTATTGGGTCTTCAGCTCGTGACACTATTGGTTCTAAAACTTGAATTTGAATTTCGCAGGTTACTGATACAATACAACCTGAGAAGATGTGTCCCCCAATACAAGATCCATCTACGCGACCAAATACACCATGGATATGGACTATTTCATTTTGTGCAATGTTTCCATTCAATGATAGAATTTCAAGGTTTTCGGAGAAGGAATTAATTAAATATTCGGTGCCATTGAAATATCCTAACTTCGCAGCAGAAACTGCGCCAATTCCTTGTATTTGTCCAGAACCAATGTTATTGTGTTTACAGAACTTTTGAAGAGATTCGAGGATATCTTCTCCTCTAAAGAGGCGAAGAAGATAATTTTGTGTTGATTCTTGTAATAGATATCTCATAATAGCATCAGAAATAATAATATTTCTTTTATGTATATAATTTCCGAATCACGGTTCAAAAGCAGGTAAAAGGTTAATTTTAAATTCCCGAATGTGAGTTTATTATTTTAGTCTTTAACGTATATCAGTAGACGATCAGATATGTTAAAGATCAAAAACAGGTCCTATTAAAAGGTTAATTTTAAATTCCCGAATGTGAGTTTATTATTTTAGTCTAAAATTTCGAGGTTGTGTCTTTTGAAAATACACTGTGACAGCAATTGTCGGCCATGTGTGTTAGAAGGAGGGCCAAGTAGAGATCTTATCGACAGCGATCATTTTATTGCCCATTTCTGTCCCACTTGTCGATCTGCCTTTTTTTGTGAAATAGGGGTTGTTCGCCACTATTCATCTTCGAGCAAAGTTAATTATTCCTGTGTTGATTGCAGTACATCGTTAATTTCAAAATCTCTTGGAGAGATTGCTTTAGAAAAAGCCAGATTTTTGATGGATAATCGGAAATTAAGACGTAGTGGAAAATTCAGGCCGACATTAGTTCCTCAAAAAGGTGTTAAATCTGTAGAATCACTGTCAATGCTATATGACACTAAAACAACAAGTGCTTTCCACCATTCCTTGATAACTGAAATGTCACGGCTTTCTGGCTTAACTCCACAAGTTATTAGCAACTTTTCTCGTGATTTTGGGATAGGAGAGAATGTTATTACCAACCTTTCAGGTGATACTGAATCTATTCTGTTAACACTTGTAACTGTTTCACCCAAATTCATTGAAATTCTTCACTCTATTTTAATTGGACGAGATCCAACAATACCTGGAGGGTTAGCTTTACGTTTTTCGGTTTTCACCAACAATATTGCTGATATCGTATTTATCCAGCCTGCTCGATCTCTTGTTGAATCAGGGCCTTACGATTTAATAGCTTATGATGGGCAAGGAATGCGAATTTGGGTCTTCTGTGTACAAGGAAAGGTTGATTCAAGAGATATAGAAAAAATCGTCGGACCGATGCTTAATCAAGACCTCTCTGAGTTTACTGGAGTATCAAAGATTTATATAGTCGCTCAGGGATTTTCTTGGATCGCAATGCAAATTTTGAGGAAATATCGGGGGATAGTTGTTAGAGGGGATACGGAAAAAACGAGAACAATTCCTTTTGAATTATGGCACGAAAAAGCCATCGGTGATCAACCCGAAATTATCTTCGAAAATATTCGACTCTAAATATTTTGGTGCTTTTAATGAGCTCTTCATCATCAGTGACACCATTAGCGGCTTTTTATAGAATTGTATTTCTTGGGATGAGTGGTGTTGGAAAAACTTCGATTGTACAGTGGATTCTTAATTTTTCACCTCCAAATGAGTATCTTCCAACAATTGGAGTGAACTTCTACAATTTGGATACAATCGCATATGATAACCAGTATTATTTACAGTTGTGTGATGTTTCAGGCAATGAAATCTATTCTAATCTAATATCCGCTTATTTAAAGGCGGCATCAGTGACCATTCTAGTCTTTGACTATCAAAACAAAGACACACAACTTGAAATTCAGCGACTCTATAGTGCAGTAAGCGAGCATATCTCTCCCACTAAGATCTTGATAGTAGGAAATAATGTTAAAGATGAGAAAAAAAGTGTTACCAAAACGTTGGCATCTTGGACTAAAAAGCATAATTTGGTAATATTTCCAGTCTCAGTTCAAGAAAATATAGGGAAATCTCGTCTTATTCAAGAGATAATCCGTACAATTTCTGATTCAACAACATGAAAATTCATTCCAAGTATTGACTGTGAGTCCAAGTCTAGATCACACAGATGAACATTTAAAATTCTTTTACAGGAAATACAGCCTTACTTCCATTCTTCATTGCCTTCTTTGCATGAAGCTTGAACAATCTCACATTCCCACCATCGTGGTTGAAAATCACAATTTTCATCGGTAATTTGACACTTTCGATCTTCTTTAAGGTAAAGACATAGACTAGTAATAGCTAGTCGTAAATTCAATCTCTCTGATGGTTCGCCATTACTGTATTTATAATGAATCCTATCTCTAATTTCTTGATAGTTTTGCACTTGGACTGTCGTGAGAATACTTCCAGTTTTGAATGTGATGCCTCCTGCAAACATATCATCGAACTCTAAGAATTGGAACAGCTGACGCTGTAGACTATCAAGGAGTTCATCGTCAATGTCCGTCACTCCCATCATTGACAACAATTCTCGCAGTTTTTTCCTAAACACTACCTTTACACTCTCATTATTATCTTCTAATCAGCCAATGCTGACCAAAGAAGGGATTATTACCGTTTTTTTTACGAAATTTAATCCTTTTATTATCTCAAATTTACTTGGGAACTCTTTCTTTAAGGTATTAGTTTATTTGCAAGAAAATTTATATCTGAATATTTTATGTATCCTCCAAT
>JAEOTU010000391.1 GCA_016839665.1 Candidatus Hodarchaeota archaeon | reverse complement strand
TACAAGCTTTTTCCAAGTGATCAAGAAGCTTCGGTTATAGTTGACAATCTGAAGAAAAAAGTTGGTAGTCATAAGAACTTAACAGTTTATACTTCATCAAAAGTTAAAAGTATTGAAGGCTTTATTGGAAATTATGAAGTAGGAATAGAACAAGATGGAAATGATATTGATTTAACTATCGGTGCTATTATCGTCGCTGTTGGAGCATCTCTATTCACTCCTACTGATATGTTTAATTATGATGGAAATACGAGAATAACGCAACAGGAATTAGAAAACAAATTGAAGAATAATGAAGTGAAATCAAAAGATATTGTTATGATCCAATGCGTCGGTTCGCGTATAGATGAAAGGGTCTATTGTTCAAGTGTCTGTTGCATGAGCGCATTGAAGAATGCATTAATTATAAAAGAGAAAAATCCTGATGCGCATATAACGATCTTATTTAGAGATTTATATACACCTGGTACTGCTTATGAAGAATATTATAGAAGAGCAAGAGAGGAAGGAATCATTTTTATAGAATACTCTCCTGAAAAAATGCCTAATGTGGAAGAAGATAAAATAAAGGTTTTTAATGCCTATATTGGAGAGGAAATGATTATTCCTTATGATCTTTTAGTATTATCAACACCTTTAGTTTCGAATGCTGATAATAAATCTCTCGCTCAATTGTTAAAAGTTCCATTAGAAGAAAATGGTTTCTTTTTAGAAGCTCATGTAAAGTTGAGACCAATGGACTTTGCAACCGATGGAGTTTTCATATGTGGAGCGGCAAAATGGCCAGTAGATATAACAGAATCTATAACGCAAGGCTATGCAGCTGCGTCCAGGGCAAGTAGGATTATATCCCATGACACTATAGAAGTTGAGGGAGCAACTTCGTTTTTACCAGAATATAACAAAAGTTTATGTACAGGATGTGAAGTATGTACAACTGTATGTCCTTATAAAGCTATAAACAAGAATGAAGAAGATGAAATAGTAATTACACAGGTATTATGTAAAGGTTGTGGTGTCTGTGGAGCAACTTGTCCAAATCACGCTATAGTTATAAGGCACTTTACAGATGATCAGATTTTATCTGAAATTTATGCATTTGGAGGTAATTAAGGAAAAATGAGCTTTAAACCGAGAATTTTGGGATTTTTATGCAATTGGTGTTCATATGCCGGAGCAGATCTGGCAGGGGTAAGTAGAATTCAATATCCTCCCAATATCAGAGTTATTAGAGTTATGTGTAGTGGACGTGTCGATCCTAAGTTCATATTTGAAGCCCTTCAACTAGGAATCGATGGTGTAATAGTAATGGGTTGCCATCCTGGCGATTGCCATTATCTTGAGGGAAATTATGAAGCAGAAAAAAAATTCAAAATGGTTTTAAAATTTCTGAGCTTTATTGGTTTTGAAAATAGAGTAAGATTAGAATGGGTTTCTGCTTCTGAAGGGACAAGATATGGAGAGGTTGTTAAAGAATTTACTGCCCAAATTACGGAAGCTGGGCCTTCTCCTCTTAGTGGTGAAAATCCTGATAAAGATTTAGTGGATAAAATAAAGGCTATTGAAGAAGCCGCTGCTTCTGAAAGAATGAGAAGTCTAGTAGGAAGGCAAAGAAAGATAACTGAAGAAGAGAATGTATATGGAGAGGTTATATCCGAACAAAGATTTGACAATATCTTTTCTTTAGCAGTTAAAGATGAATATGAGCGACACAGGATTTTATTAGCTTTAGAAAAAGAATCTAAATCAGTAAAAGATTTAGCAGTAGATTTAGAATTAGACCCAAGCATAGTGTTAGAACATATGTTAGTATTAAAGACTCGAAGTCAAGTTGACTTTCAAGAAATTATTGTAAATACACCAATATTTATGAGAATAAATATTTAGAGGTAGAAAAGAATGGAAAAAGTTGGAGCTGTAATGGTTGTAGGCGCTGGAATTGGGGGTTCCCAAACAGCGTTAGATTTGGCAGATTCAGGCTATAAAGTGTATTTGATTGAATCAACCACTAGTATTGGTGGAGTAATGGCGCAACTCGATAAGACATTTCCTACAAATGATTGTGCTATGTGCATCGTAAGTCCAAAACTCGTAGAAACGGGACGTCACCAGAACATAGATTTAAGTATCAATTGTGTAATTCAAGATGTTTCTGGAGAAGCAGGTAATTTCACAGTTAAAGTCCTTAAAAAGACCTTATATATTAATAAGGACAAATGTACAGGTTGTGGCGTTTGTGGAAGAAATTGTCCAGTTGAAGCTATTGATATTTTCAACGAAGGATTAGCTAAATATTCTGCGACCTCAGTAAAATATCCACAAGCGGTGCCTCTCTTATATGCTATTAATAAAGATTATTGTATTGGCTGTGGTATATGTCAAGGTGTTTGTAAAGCAAAGGCAGTAGAATACGATTTAGAGGATGAAGTAGAAGATATCAATGTGGGTGCCATCGTGTTAGCCCCGGGATTTGATGAATACATTCCCCCTGCTGCCAACCTTTATGGTTATGGAAAGTATTTAAATGTTGTAACCAGCATAGAATTTGAAAGAATATTAAGTGCAAGTGGTCCTTATGCTGGTAGAGTTCTTCGCCCATCAGATGGGGATGTTCCAGAAAAAGTGGCATTTCTTCAATGTATAGGTTCACGAGATTTTACAGGTTCGGGAAAACCTTATTGTTCTTCAGTATGCTGCATGTATACTGCAAAAGAGGCTGTAATTGCTCATGAACATATGCATCAAATACAACCGACGATTTTTAGCATGGATGTAAGAGCATATGGAAAGGATTTTGATAAATATATTATAAGAGCACAAGAAGAATACACCGTTCGATATATAAGAAGTCGAATTTCCTCCGTTACTGAGGTTCCAGAAACTAAAGATTTAAGATTAAGATATGAAACTGAAGATGGGAAAGTTGTAGAGGAAGATTTTCACATGGTTGTTCTGGCTGTAGGATTAAATCCACCTAACGATGCCAAATTTCTTGCTGAAAAATTTGGAATAGAATTAAATGAATATGATTTTGCTAAAACAGATATTTTTAATCCAGTACAAACGACAAAACCGGGTATCTATGTATGTGGAGCATTTTCATCACCAAAAGATATTCCAGACACAGTAACCCAAGCTAGCGCTGCAGCAGGTTGTGTTAATCAGATTTTGTACCAAAAAAAGGGTACATTAATAACGGAAAAATCTCTTCCTCCTGAAATATTTGTACAAGGACAACCTCCTAGAATTGGTGTTTTTGTGTGTCATTGTGGAATTAATATTGGTGGATTTGTGGACGTACCGGAAGTGACACGATATGCAGGTACGCTTCCAAATGTAGTTTTAGCTGATCGTAATTTATATACGTGTTCAGCAGATACACAAACCATAATAAAAGAAATGGTACAGGAATATCATCTTAATCGTGTCATTGTTGCATCATGTACCCCTCGAACTCATGAACCTTTATTTCAAGAGACAATTAGAGAGGCTGGTTTAAATAGGTACTTATTTCAAATGGCCAATATAAGAGATCAATGTTCTTGGGTTCATATGAACGAGCCAGAAAAGGCAACTCAAAAGGCAAAAGACCTGGTAAGAATGGCAGTAAACAAAGCAAGAGAAATTGAGCCTATTGAAAGAATAAAATTATCTGTAATTCCTAAGGTACTAGTAGTGGGAGGAGGAATAAGTGGTATGACGGCAGCTCTTAACTTCGCAAGCCAAAAATATGAAACCTACTTAGTGGAAAAGAAGTCGGAGTTAGGAGGTTTTGGAAATCATATTTACAATACCCTCGAGGGTGGAAACGTCCAAGAATTTATTGCTGATTTAAAATCACAAATAACATCAAATGAATTAATTCATGTTTATACTCAAGCAGAAATAGAAAATATAGATGGTTATATTGGAAATTTTATTACTACCTTAGTCCATGGACCAAAGAAAGAAAAAGCAGAGTTTGAACATGGGGTTGTTATTGTAGCAACGGGAGCGAAAGAATATCAGCCAACTGAATATCTTTTTGGTCAAAATGAAAATGTAATTTTACAATCCGATTTTGAAAGGATTCTTAATACCACTGATGAGATTAAAAATAAAAAATCCGTTGTAATGATTCAGTGTGTAGGCTCTAGGAACGAAGAGCATCCTTATTGTAGCAAGATGTGCTGCGCTGAAGCAATTAAAAATGCACTCTTAGCAAAACAAAAGAATCCAGACACTGAAATTGTTGTATTATTTAGAGATATCAGAACATATGGCTTTAAAGAAAAATATTATAGAATGGCAAGAGAAGCTGGAGTAATTTTTATACGATTTGACGAGAATTATCCTCCTGAGGTAATTGCTGAAGATTCTTTATTAAAAATTAATGTAAAAACTGCAAAAATGGGAGAACTTACCTTATCATCAGACTTATTAGTTTTAAGTGCTGGGATCTATTCCGAGCGAGAAGAAAATGAGGATCTTGCTAAAATATTAAAAGTCCCCATTAATGATGATGGTTTCTTTTTAGAAGCCCATGTTAAGCTACGTCCAGTAGATTTTGCTACAGAAGGCGTTTTTGTTGCTGGCCTTGCTCATTGTCCAAAAACGATTGAAGATTCTATTTCACAAGCGAATGCTGCGGTATCAAGAGCTTGTACTATTTTATCTAAAGATGAAATAGAAGCAGAAGGTAAAACAGCTCGTGTTATTGCGGCTCGTTGTACGGGATGTGGTATGTGTATTGAAAATTGTGCCTATAGCGCTATTGAATTAGTTGAAGATAGACGATTTGGCACCATTGCTTCTATTAATCAAGCACTGTGTAAAGGATGTGGAGCTTGCTCAGGAAATTGTCGGTGTGCTGCAATCGATATATTAGGTTTTACCGGTGAACAAATATTTGCCATGATAAGTGGGAGGTTATAATAATGAATGAAACGGTTGTAAAAACAGAACAAGAAAATAAGGCTGACCAAGAATGGGAACCGAAGATAATTGCATTCCTATGTAATTGGTGTTCTTATGCCGGAGCAGATTTAGCGGGAGTTAGTAGGATCCAATATCCACCATCTATTAGAGTTGTAAGAGTTCCCTGTTCGGGAAGAGTTAACCCTTATTTCATTGTAAAAAGTTTAACAGATGGATGGGATGGAGTTCTTGTTTCAGGATGTCATCCTGGAGATTGTCATTATATTAGTGGAAATTTAGTTGCTAGAAGACGTTTTGCAATATTGCACGACTTATTAAACCTCTTCGGAATAGAGCCCGAAAGAGTAAGTTTTATGTGGGCATCTGCTGCTGAAGGAGAGCGTTTTGCTTTGTTGGTTAGAAAAGCTACTAAAATAGTGAAAAAATTAGGGCCAAATAAAAAATTTAAAAAGAAGTGGTGAAAACTATGAATATTGAGACTGAAAATGAAAAAATTCAAGATTCTATGCGAGAAGTAGCAAAAAATTTGCTAAAAGAAAAACAAGTGGATGTAATAATAGGCTATACGAAAGGCTCTTTACCATTAAGTTCAGCACCAATCATGATAAGAAGGGAAGAAGATGTTGATAAATTAATTTGGAATAATTTATGCTACGTGAATTTAGCTAATTACCTTGTACCTTTAAAACCACAACTTGTCGATTCTGAAAAGGGCCCTCTTAAAATTGGGATGGTATCTAAGGGTTGTGTGGGAAGAGCTTTAATCCATTTAGCTGTAGAAAAACAAATCAATCTTGAAAATATTAAAATGATTGGAATTCCTTGCAATGGAATCATTAATAGAGGAAGAGTTGAAAGAGAGATAGGAGATAAAGAAATTCTAGCAGTTTCCGTATCAGGGGAAAATATAATTGTCAAAGGAAGGGATTTTGAAGAGTCATTTGCTTACGAGGAATATATGAACGAAGTATGCAAAGTGTGTAAAGTTAAGTCTCCACCAGATGTATCAGAGGCATGTATAGGTGAGTGTCAAGAGATCACTTCAGTGGAGGATGATTTCGGGGATTTAGCCGAATTTGATTCAAAAAGTCCCGACGAAAAATGGGCGCATATTACGAGTTTATTAGAATCGTGCACACTATGCTATGCTTGTCGAGAGGCATGTCCTATGTGCTATTGCAATTTATGTTTTGTGGATCAGAATAAACCTATTTGGTTTGGAAAAACCACGGAAATTTCTGATATAATCGTATTTCATTTAATTCGATCTATGCATATGGCTGGAAGATGCGTAGCTTGCGGTGCTTGCAGTAGTGTATGCCCTATGGGGATTGACTTAACCTTTATTATAAGAAGTTTAGAAAAAATTGTTAAAGAACGGTATGATTTTAAATCTGGTATGGATTTAGAAACATTACCTCCAATGATGACTTTTAATATGGACGATGGACAAGAATTCATGTTAGAAGAGGATTAAAGAGGTGGCTAAAAATGGAAGAAAAAATATTAATGAAAAACCAAGTATCGAAATTATATAATGATTTGGAAAAAGAACATAATTTTTATGCTCCAGTGAAAGAGAAAGGAAACATTGTGTTCAAAAAAGTGATGAACCCTGAAGATATCGAACTAGAATTCTTTAATTCTAGAGTTCCACCAAAAGATATATTATTCCCCCAAATAGAAGTATTATATGAATATTCTTTTGATGAGAAGGAGGTTGAAATTAAGGATAGGACGGATTTAGACCAAAAAAATATAATTTTCGGTATTCGTCCCTGTGATGCTCATAGTTTTGAATTGCTAGAGATGTTTTTCGGATTTGGTGAATTCAAAGATGAGCTTTTCTTAAAAAAGAAAGAAAATACAACTCTTATTGGAATTGCATGTAATATGCCTAAATCTACATGCTTCTGCACCTCAATAGAGGGACATCCTTTTAAAAAAGATGATCTCGATATAATGTTAGTGGATTTGGGAGAAAAATATTTAGTTGAACCCGTGAGCGATAATGGTAAGAATTTAGTCAAAAAGTTGTCATGGCTTTCCGATGCTAAAAAGGAAGATATTCAAAAGGCTGAAGAATTATCTAAAACATCGGAAGAATCATTTGTAACCAAATTAGACTTAAAAGATTTAGATAAAGTTTTGGATCCTAATTTTCAACATGAAATGTGGAATGAAATAAGCGAAACATGCATCGGATGTGGTACTTGTTCCTTCTTATGTCCCACATGCACTTGTTTTGACGTAATTGATGAAAATGATCCGGATAGTAATCGTGGAAGAAGAATTAGAATCTGGGATACATGCCAATCTTGTCTTTATACTATGCATACCAGTGGGCACAATCCACGTGATAGTTGTGTTGAAAGATGTAGAAATAGAATATTACATAAATTTAGCTATTACCCTGAAAATTATAATCTAATTGGATGTGTGGGATGTGGTCGATGTATCCAACTTTGCCCCGTAAACAACGATCTCAGATGGATAATAGGAAAAATAAATGATATTAAAAAGGAGGAGAAAATAAGTGCCTAATATATATATTCCTTTACTCACCAAAGTTAAAAGTGTTGTTTCAGAAAATGAAGCTAACGATATTAAAACTATAGAATTGGAATTTAAAAAAGAAGAAGATTACAAGAATTTTAAGTATATCCCAGGTCAATTTGCCGAAATTAGTATAATTGGGAAAGGTGAATGTCCAATAGGGATTGCGTCATCTCCAACTGAAGAAGGAACAATTAAGTTTACCATTAAGCGAATGGGAACGGTAACTTCAGCATTTCATAGCAAGGAAGAGGGAGATGTTGTAGGAGTTAGAGGTCCTTGCGGAAACGGTTGGCCTTTAGAAGAGATGAAAGGTAAAAATATCGTCGTCATTGGAGGAGGGTTTGCGTTTTCCACTTTACGCTCACTTGTATTATATTTGTTAGATGATAAATATAGAAAAGACTATGGAGATATTACCGTAATTTATGGAAACCGAGACCCAGGTGAAGTTTTATACCAAGATGTGTTAGAAGAATGGAAAAAAAGAGACGACATTGAAGTTGTTCTAACCATCGATCGCGAAGCAGAAGGTTGGTCTGAAAAAGTGGGTTTTGTAGCACCTATTGTTAAAGAAGTTGCTCCATCTGCTGACAATGCAGTAGCTGTAGTATGTGGCCCTCCAATAATGATTAAAACAACAATTGCAGTTCTCGAAGAACTAAACTTTAAGGACGAACAAATATTAAACTCTTTGGAAATGCGAATGAAGTGCGGAGTTGGAAAATGTGGAAGATGCAACATTGGAAATAAATATGTATGTGTTGATGGACCTGTATTTTCTCTTGCCGAACTTAAAAAATTGCCTAGTGAATATTAAATAAATAAATTGGTGTGAAAATTAAATTGGTTGAAACGAAAATAACGAAAACATTTGATGATTTAATAAAAGAAATCCACGAGCCCGGGCTCTGTGGAGAGTGTGGTGGGTGTGTGAGCTTTTGTTCAGCTGGTGAAATAGGAGCCATTGAAATGTCTAAATCAGGACCTCCTAAATATTCAAATAAGGATAATTGTCGAAAATGTGGAATTTGTTACTTTATCTGTCCACAAACTCGCGTATTAAATGATGTATTAAATATTAGATTTA
>JAEOTU010000390.1 GCA_016839665.1 Candidatus Hodarchaeota archaeon | reverse complement strand
CGGCTGCAACGGTTCCATCCCTCTGATTTTTCACCCATCCGAAAACACCGTATCTGGCTGCAGCTTTCTTTGTCTCCAACCTGAAAAAGACGCCTTGAACTCTGCCACTGATGACAGCACAAACTCTTGCTTTATTTTTCATTTCTTCACCAAAAACAAATACAGTTTAACGAAATTTTATAGATGTCTAAAGTTTAATACCATTTTTAAATTTTAGTGCCAAATTTAATTTGATGTCTTTAAGCTCTTTCTTCAATTTTTGTTGTATTTTTTCAATTTCCATTTTTCTTTTAAAATTTTTTGATAATTCATCAAATATAGGCGATGCTTGAATGGTGGAAAAAATATCCGCCAATATTTCTTTCTGTGAAATGTCATAAAGCATACTTTCATCACCCTGAATCAGGGAGGTTTTATGTTTACATAGTTGACCATAAGTGCCTGCAGGGCAGGAGCAGTGGATACGCAACATTCCATCGACGATAATAAAATTGACACTATATGGCGATTCAGGCTGAGAACTGCTTTTAGCAAAAATTGTAATATCCATACGCTAAAATTAAACTGGTTTTAGAATACCATGAGTTGATAGTCTAAAACTATCTTTTGTAGTACCCTTTGAAGGATTATATAATACTTTTTTAAGTGTTTTCAAAATATCATCATACCCGCCCTTATTTATTATATAAAGGTTAGTACAAATTGTAGGGAATATTTTCTCCCAACTCTTAAATCCAGAATCTTCAGGAGTCAGTTGAAATAATTTACATCCAAAGTCTTTGCTTAAAGCGGAAAAAATCTTCAAATGTTTCTGAACCGATACCTCATTAGTTGGATCATAGGCCATAATAAAATAAAGTTTTTTATTAGCTATTTTTTCACATTCACTGACTGTTTCTTTTAATTTCTTTTTTACATCTTTTAAAAATAATGGCGGAGATGGATCTGGTTTGTCTTCATTTAATATTTCCAACTCCCCCTTCCACAGCAACGAAAACAATCTACCTTGAGTAGTCTTTATTAGTTGTATAGGGATTTCATCGAAAAATTTTTTAAGCTCTATTTTAACTTCAGAATTCCAGTTAGCCAATGCTACTGTCTCACTTTTTCCTTTTGTAACCCTCAATGTCCTTCGAGGGAATTTAACTTTTATACAGTACCTTATAGATTCTAAAGCTCTTCCCCATTCTTTGTATGCAGATTGAGAATCATAAATAACATCACCTTCTTCAAATTTACAATTGGCGATAGCATCAGAAAATACCTTTGGAACAGCCCATGAAAACCCTTTAAAAAATTCCATAGCTCAATCTCAAAAATTTATCCTATATACGGATGTTTAACAAAATTCACAAATTAATCTTCATAATTCCTTAAAAACTTCAAGAATTCCTGTTCGTTAAGAATATTTAACTTTAATTCCTTCGCTTTATCTAGCTTTGAACCTGCTCCTGGAGCCGCTATGACATAATTTGTATTTTTTGAGACTGAATTTGACACTTTCCCACCTAAAGCTTCTAAATGAGCTTTGGCTTGACTTCGCGTCATATCCTCCATACTCCCAGTCAATACAAATACCATCCCTATCAAAGGAAACGTTGTTTTCTGATCCAAATCTATTTTTTTTTCATCCCAATGAATCCCTCCTATATTGGGATCAATAAGAGCTTCTACAACTTTTTTATTTAAATCATTTTGAAAAAATTCAATGATATTATAAATGACCACTGGACCAATATTAGAAAATTCATAATTATTTCGTTTAGCTTCAAAATCGGCTTCAGTTGCCGTCATTAATTCCTTTAATCTGGCAAATGCATCTGATAAACTTTTAGCAGTTTCAACCCCAACTCCTTTAATTCCAAGAGCGTATAAAAACCGACTATAAGTTGTATGTCTGCTTTTATTAATTGCTAAAATTAGATTTCTTGCTGATTTTGCGCCTTGACCTTCTAATTTAGCTATTTGTTCTTCTTTTAGCCCAAACAAATCAACTGGACTTTCAATTAAACCTACATTTACAAGTTGCTCAACCACCTTATCACCAAGACCATCAATATTAAGAGCATGTAGAGATGCAAAATGCTTAATAGCTTCTTTTCTCTGTGCCTTACAGAACAAACCTGCTCCACATCTTATTACCGATTCGCCTTTCACCCTTTTAACTGGCGAATTGCATTCAGGGCATACAATAGGTAATTCTGTTGGAACAGCATTCTGAGCTCTTAGTTCTACTATAACACTTACAACTTGGGGTATAACATCGCCAGCCCTCCTAACTACAACACTATCACCATCTCTAACATCAAGTCTTTGCAATATGTCCATATTGTGAAGGCTTGCATTGCTGATTGTTGCTCCTCCCACAAAAACAGGGGAGAGTCGGGCAACAGGAGTTAATGATCCGGTTCTACCAACCTGAAATTCAATTGCCTCAATTATTGATATTTCCTCTTCAGCGGGAAACTTGTGAGCTATAGCCCAAAGAGGCGCTTTTGCAATAAAACCTAATATTTTTCGGTGTTTAATTTCATCAACCTTATAAACAACTCCATCAATAGCATATGACAATTCATCTCTCTTGTCCTTGATTCCATTATAATATTCGATGCATGCATCAACATCTTGTACTTTTTGCACTTCAGGACAAATTCTAAATCCCCATTGTTTAAGTTTCTTAAGATGCTCTCCATGTGTCGAAGGCAATACCCCTCCTTCAACTGAGCCAATAGAATAACAACATATAAAGAGATCCCGTTCAGCTGTTATTTTAGAATCTAATAGTCTCAAACTTCCAGCTGCGGCATTTCGAGGATTTACAAAGATTTTTTCCCCTTTAGCTTTAGCTCTTTCATTGAGTATCTTAAAGCTATGTTTTGGCATGTATACTTCACCACGAACCTCCAGCAAGATTGGATAATCATCGCCAAATAATCGAAACGGTATGCCCTTAATTGTCCTGGCATTAGCTGTTATTTCCTCTCCGATTGCACCGTCTCCACGGGTTGCGGCGTGCTCTAGAAGGCCATCGCGATATAACAAACTTATCGCTACACCATCTAATTTAGGCTCACAAATATAGTCAACTGAGGAAAGGGCGTCTTCTTCCTTTTTCAGTTCATCTTTAATCCTGCGGTCAAATTCAAATACTTCTTTGATCGTAAAAGCGTTATTTAATGATAGCATTGGTTCTTCATGCTTGATCTGCCTAAAGGATTCTAAAGGCTCTCCCCCTACCCTTTGACTTGGAGAGTCTGGGTACTTAAGTTGCGGGAACTGGTTTTCAAGCCTCTGTAATTCTCTCATTAAACGATCATACTCAGCATCATCTATAAGAGGCTCATCAAGAACATAATATCTATAGTTATGAAAATTGATAGTCTCTGTTAGCTCTCTTATGCGTTTCT
>JAEOTU010000004.1 GCA_016839665.1 Candidatus Hodarchaeota archaeon | reverse complement strand
GTAAACTTTACCTTGTATTGTGCTCCTAAGTAGTCAGTCTGGTTTAAGACCGCTTGGATGGCATCTGAATCATAGGAATTAGCTCGCTCAATTGCGTCCTTTATCACATAGACAGCATCATAAGAAGCAGCTGCTGTGTAAGTAGGTAGCTCAGTGTATTCATCCCAATAAGCCTGTTTGAAAGGTCCAGATTTGGTGGTTACATTCTTGTCAGCAGGCATAGCTATGAGATAGATCTCACCATAGGCGGCCCCTGCGGTTTCGGCAAAGTGGGTACTAGATTGAGCTTCTACATTAATTCCTGCCAAGTACTGAGTCATGTTCAACGCTGCCCATGCTTCTGTGATGTGTCTACCAGCTGGGCCGGAAAAGATAGTCATAATAGAATTGACATTCAAGCCGTCCAGTGTTGACTTTATTGGTGTAAGAGCTGACTCAACAACAGAATATGTAGCTCCTTCTGAGATCTTTATATCGTTTGTGAAATTCATTACAGGAATTCCATAAGCGTATGGGAGAGCAGTGTGTAAGTAGTATTTAATACCACCACTCATTGCTAAGGACCATGCAGCATCCTCACGGACGATAGTAATGTTTACTACACCTTTACCTACCAAACCCAAGGCGTAAAGATCAAGAAGTGCTCTAGTTAGCTGGGTACCATTGCTTGGTGAAAGTCTCCAAAAGTAGGGGGTGATAATGGGTGCTGTTGATCCTACACCGAGGAAAGGTCTATCTAATGTTGCCATTACTGCAATTGTGACCTCTGTGCGGAATAATCCAAACATCGATACAACATCATCTTGGTCCATAAGTTTAGCTGCGCTAGTAACAGCAGTGTCAGTATCTGGTAAACCAGTTGTGGGATGAGATGACGTTTCAGTAATTAATTCAAAGTCGTACGCGGTACCACCGACAGTAACACCACCAGCATCATTGATTTCCTTAACAGCCAGCTCTGAACCAGCCTTCATATCTTTACCTGGAGTGATAGCTAGTGGTCCAAGACCACCAATCTTTATTGTACTTTGATTGACTTTAGCTTTTCCAATCTGAACATTTGACATGGATAAAAACATGCCTAGGATGACTAAAATCAAAAAAATCGTTCTAATTTTCTTCATTTCTTCTCACTTTTTGTTTTAACCTATTTTTTTCTATTAACTTCTATTATGGGTACAAAATGAAATTTGTTACTCACAATTCGAAATCATGGGTAAGTGATTTTTATAAATCTTACGTTCAATTTTTCAAATCCAAATCACCCATATATAAAGTCAATTTTCCTATAGGTTCCAATGGTGCTTTTAACATAAGTTTATTGTGCAGTATAACCTTCTAACTCAAATACTCCTAATTAAAGGCTTTTTTAGAATCAATAAACCCTGATTTGAAGTTCTCACAAGAAAGTTAAAACTGATTATAAAATAATTAACAAATGGATACGCTTTCACAAAAAATATTTATAGGCATACGAGAACAAATTAAAATCAGAACTTTAGTTAATTCCTTTTACGTGTTGAATAGAATTAATAGGAGTTATGTAATTCCTTTACCCTCATGAAGAAGAACGAACTAATTTGGTGGAAATAACAAAATGGAACAGATCAAAGAATATGAAAAACCTTGGTATAAAAGCTGGCCAGAAGAGATTCCAAAGACTCTCGAGTATCCTGAAGACTTCCCAATTTATAAATTCCTTGAGGAGGCAGTAATATCAGACCCCGATAATGTTGCGACAATTTTTTTTGATAAAAAACTAAAATATCGGGAATTATGGGATCGAGTTCTTCGTTTTGCAAATGCACTTCATAAAATAGGTGTAAAGAAAGGGGATCGGATAGGAATTTATTTACCCAATTGTCCCCAGTTTGTAGTCGCATTTTTTGCTATTAATCGTCTTGGTGCTATGATTGTACCTTTCAACACTCAATATGTCGACCATGAGTTAGAATATCAGCTTAATGACTCTGGTGCCCGTGTTATTATCTGTGTAGATATTGTCTATAAACGAGTTCGCAAGTTACGTGACAGAGGCCTAGTAGATCTCGATCATGTCATCGTTACCTCGTTACATGACGAGATCTCATTGTCGAAAAGAGTCCTAGGCATGCTTTTCGGAAAAATGCCTCCACGTAAAGGAATTCAAGAAGGAGATTTGTCCTTTAAGAAAATGGTAGAAGAAGGCAATCCTAATGAGGTCCCAGATGTTGAGATCGATCCTAAAGAAGATTTAGCATTAATACAGTATACGGGCGGCACAACTGGTGTAAGTAAAGGCGCAATGCTCACTCATTATAACATCGTCAGTAATCAGCTTCAATTAACAAATGTTATGTATCCACCGATCGTTCAGGGTGAGGAATGCTTTATTTGTGCCCTTCCAATGTTTCACATATTCGCTCTAAATTGTATCATGCTTGCAGCGATCTATGCGTCCTCTAAAATGGTTTTAATTACAGATCCACTAGCGGGAAGGCCTATGTTACAGGATTTATTGGAGACTCTCTATAAATATAAACCGACGTTTTTCCATGCTGTTCCTAGTATGTATGTAGGTCTTCTTTTCCACAAGGATATCAAAGATTATGATCTGACTTCAATTCGGGCATGCTTATCTGGCGCTGCTCCACTCCCCGAGCAAGTCATGTATAATTTTGAAGAATTAACTGGAGCAAACGTGGTAGAGGGGTATGGATTGACAGAAACAAGTCCTGTTACACATGTGAACCCGCTAGTTAAAGGGTTAAAGCGTGCAGGTAGTATAGGTTTTCCTATTGCAGATACCGATGTCAAAATCTATGATCCCAAAGAGGGTGGACAGGATACAGAACTTCCACAGGGGGAAGAAGGCGAGATTGGAATCAAAGGGCCTCAAGTCATGAAGGGCTATTGGAAGAAACCAGAAGAGACAGCAAACGCTTTCAACAGTGATGGGTTCTTTTTGACTGGT
Source organism: Candidatus Hodarchaeota archaeon (assembly GCA_016839665.1). Next base: position 7,312 of record JAEOTU010000004.1, on the reverse strand, counting down.
GATATTGGCTACTTTGATGATGACGGCTTCTTCTTCATTACTGGTCGTAAGAAAGACATGATAGACGTCAGCGGATTAAAAGTTTATCCACGCGAGGTTGAGGAGGAACTTATTGAGCATCCTGCGGTTCAAGAAGTCGCTGTTATTGGAGCACCACATGCTATCCGAGGTGAAACGGTTATGGCGTTTGTTGTTTTACAGGATGATGAAACTGCTTCAGAAGAGGAGCTTATTGAGTTCTGTAAAGGTCGCATTGCACGTTATAAAATCCCACGAAAAGTTGTTTTTATCGATGAGCTACCTAAGAGCGCTATAGGCAAGGTTCTTCACCGAGAATTAAGAGATGCGGTATGGAAAAAAGCTGGCCGTAAAAAGTCAATTGATGGTTAAGCACAAGTTCAAGTTACTTACAATAGTAACTTGTATCATTTTTTTTCTTTGTAACTCACTTTAATACATGGGAAAGACTCCGTTATGGTTCATTATTCCAAGAGTGACTTAGCCCGATTCAATGGACGGATTCTTTCTCCCAATGTCGTCTTAATCAGACCGAAATCAAAACTTTTCACCTCTAACACGTTATTATTTGATGATCAAGTCAAATTAGTTGTTGATGCTGGGTTCCAACATAGGACTGGACAATTAAACACTGTAAAAGAATTCTTCAATATTGGTTTAGAAGACTCAATCTTCTTCTCACACTACCATATTGATCACATCATTGGTTCTTACACTTTCTCGGAAACCCCTAAGCTCATTCATCCTTCGGAAAAGGACGCTCTTATCAATAAAAAGACATTTCTTGAATTTTGCCACCAATCTGACCTTAGTTCATCAGATTGGGATCAATGGACGTCTCACTTTGAGAACTTCCTAAAGCAAGAAGGGCTTTCAGGATGGTCAGACTTGACTCTTAGCAATATTCAGTCGATTGATCTTGATTGTACATTGGATATTGGTAAAAAAAGTGTAGACATAATTCATTTACCTGGACATTCCCCGGGTCACTGCGGATTGTATGAACCTGATAGTAAAGTTCTTTTCATTGGAGATATTGATTTATCTAAATTCGGGCCATGGTATGGGTGGAGAAATGCTGATATACAATCTTTTCGACGGTCTATTGATAAGTTGGAAAATTTTATTGAAAATCACGAGATTTCATGGATTGTTCCAAGTCACACCTCACCAATTGAAGATAAGCAAGAGTGCTTAACACGCTTAAGGAATTATAGCAAGGTTTTTGATGAAAGAAAAGGACGAATAATTGAATTTCTAACTCAGAAGCAAAAAAATGGAACAACAATTGAGGAGATAACAATCCAATCATTTATCTATCAAGGAAAAAAGAGTGAGCCACCATTTATATTTGAAACATTTGAACGTTTCATGGTAGAACATCATTTAAAAGAGTTATTTTTGGAAAATGGCATCTATTACGATGATGATAGAATTTTTGTAGACTAGCCAGGGGGATAATAAATACTTCTTCGTAGAACTATTTCTTGTCTATTTCAGAAAAAGGATTATCATGAGTCAAATGCCAGATTGGTTGCAAAACTGGATACATAAAGACAGATTGGTTAGAAATAAGTTTAAAATTAGCAGAGAATATTTACGTCATTCCAAGCGTATTCAATTCGTAAATGGAGATAAAAATGCTGATGGGAAATGGATAGCTTTCTATTATGTGGTTCATTCACCAAAATATGGTCGTTATCATGTACGGTACGAGAATGGTACTTATCACTGTAATTGTCCTTTCTTCAAGCATCGGTTAATCTGTAGCCACATTCTTGGTGTTTGTCAACGGACAACGATATATCCACAAAAAGAATCTATCTTCCCAAATAAGAATGATTAGTTAAATTAATAATACTAATCAGAGAAAGAATTAAATTGCTCTACAATTCCTTTTTTAGTTTTTCTTCATAATCAGATAACGATGAGTCATACTTAATGCTTTCTGCAGGGTCAATTAAATCATGTTTCTGCAGCATTTCTTTGTGAGTTTCAGTCCAATCCCCTAATGTTTCGTGCATACTGCAATAGTTTGTTGGCATCGGATGAGTACCAATAATTATAGGTAATCCAGTTTTTTCTTCAGCAAATTCCTTAAGGACATCAAGATAGAGGCACGGAGGATAACCAGCCAGAACACCAGTAGCGAAATGGATTGCTCGAGCTCCATATTTTTTTATCCCCATAATTGCATTTTCCACATTTCCTCCAGGACAACCACCACATGTTGTAAAAGCTACAACTTCTAATGGTTCTTCTTTTGAATACCGTCTGAATGCTCCTTCTCGGTTACGAACCGATCTAAAACATTTTCCGCCATCACACGATTTGTATCTATCACAAATAATAATTCCGATTCTCATTGGTGAACCTCTAAATCGGAGTTGAATAATACAGATTTAAACCTTTTTCATGGTGTGATTAATAATGTACGACTACATTATACTAAAAAGATAAGCGTGCGTGATCATAACCTTAAAAGTTGTTCAATGGTCAGTGATTTTTAATCGAATCCTTCAACGTTAATTTCCTTCCATTCGGGTTGATTAATCACAATTATTTAAATATAATACACTGGCTCCAAAAATATCATCTTAATTTAAGTGTTTATCAAACAATTCCCTCCTTTCTTTGAGAGATAAGACTACATATTATATCTTGAAGTGTGGTAAGCTAATGTATGAGTTAAAATTTGATGAGGAAACGTGTTTAGCATGTCCCACCTTTGACTGTCTTGTTAAATGCCAGTATATGGACATCGATAGAGACACTGCAAAAATGGAAATGAAAAAAATAATTTCTGGTGATGATTCATTTGTTTTACACCAGTGCACAACATGTTACGCATGTGAGGAGTACTGTGAACGAGGAAACCATCCGTTTTATTTAATCACTGATCTTCAGGAAAAAAAAGGAATCCTTCCAATGCCTAAACCCTTGAAGACCCAATTCATCAACATACCAGTCCCAACAAGAAGAGACATCCCACAATTTTGGGCTGCTGAAGAACCAGTAATCTCTTTATGCCTTTTTCCCCAGTACATAAATGCAATAAATGAATCAAAGCTTTTCGAAGAACTCTCAATTATCATAGGAAGATACTTCTTCTGCCAGCTGATGTATCTCCACTCAGGGAACCCCTCCCTGATTCGAGAAAGGCTCCCTGGCATAATAGAAAACATCGCGAAACATAATTTCAAAGAAGTGGTTTTCTTCCATGATGAATGTTATTCTACTTTTACTTCCTATACCAATGCATATGGCATCGAGGTTCCCTTTAAACCCATTCACCTCTTTACTTATCTTTATAATAAATTGAAAGAGCGTAAAGCCGAGATAAAACCACTGAATAAAAAAGTTGCATACCAACGTAACTGCTCTACTCGTCTTATTCCAGATAAAAAACATCTCGTAGATGATATCTTTGAATTAATAGGAGTAGAAAGAGTAGAAAGAAAGTACGATCGAGAAAATGCCTTGTGCTGTGGTGGTGTCATTCGAGGCCAACAAAGATACGATTTATTTAGGGACGTGCAAAAGAAAAATGTTGAGGATATGGTAGATGTGGGAGCTGAATACTGTGTGTTTAATTGTCCGGCATGTTTCGATTCTCTCTCTGAAAATGTTTCTAAAAAGGGTATCAAACCTATAATGATGCATGATCTTTGTCTACTCGCTTTTAGTGAGACAACTGCAGGAAAGTGATTGAAATGAGTACAATATACAAGTCCTTGGTTGAAATAGTGGATGAGGAGTACGTTTCTAATAGGAAAGAAGAACTCTATATCTATTCCCAGGATCCCGGAATGATGGAACCACATGAACCCGAGTACGTGGTGATGCCCAAAACGACGGAGGAGGTAGAGAAAATAGCTAAACTAGCCAATGATGAGAGAATACCTATAGTACCAGTGGGAGGCTCATTAAGCTTATCGGGTTTAGTTATCCCTCATCATGGTGGTATTGTGGTGGATTTAAGAAGAATGGATCAGGTGTTGGAGGTTAATGAAAAGAGTCGATATGTTATTATTGAAGCAGGCGTCACAACAGGTAAGTTAAAATCGTACTTGGAAAAGAATCATCCTAACCTGAGATTTTCAATACCTGATGCCCCTCCCTCTGCAACAGTTGTAGGAAATATAGTTATTCATGGTCAGGGGCGTTTGACTCAGCAATATGGCTTCAATTCTGACATGGTCACAGGATTAGAGGTTGTATTACCAACAGGAGAAGTCTGTAAAATTGGATCAGGTTCAGTCAGTCCTTATTGGTTTTCCCTAGCACCTTTACCTGATTTAGCTGGACTCTTTTTGGGTTGGTTTGGTACAACAGGAATTATTACAAAATTAGGCTTGAAACTTTATCCAAAAAAGAAGATGCGAGATATTGAAGTGTTCGTTGTGGAAGACCCGAATCTTGTTCCAGATGTGATACATCGAGTCACTCATACAGAGATGGTAGAAGATATCTTCATTGGTGCCCAACCGTACCCACCTGTGTTTAAAGACATTATAATGATTGGAATGCTATTGACAGGTGATTCTGAGGACGAAATCGAATTCAAAAGAAAAATGATTTGGGATTCTCTCCGTCTACATATAGATAGTAAAGAAGGAGGGTTTATGATGACGACACCCAGTATTAAGCAAGACCTTTTGGAGATGCCAACAAGCAGTACCACCAGATTTGCTGATGTGATGAAGGGAGGAGGATTTGAATATTGTGGCCCCATAATTCCAGTTGAAAAATTTCCAGAGGCTTTTCAAAAGTTACTTGAAATTACCACGAAATACGGGATTACTTATGGTAATGCATGCAGGGTTATTGGAAGAAGTCACTGTATGATGTTTTCTTTTGGTTACCCATTCAACCGTGCTGACCCTGAGAATGTCGAAAGAACGAAGAGTGCTTTGCATGACACAAATGTGGCTAGCTTGGATATTGGTGGAGTTCCTTGGAAGCCTGAAGCTCCTGCTCAGAAAATGATCATGGAGAAAATGGATAAGAACACACTTGAACTAATGAATCGCATAAAGAAAGTCCTGGATCCTAATGGGATTATGAATCCAGGAAATTGGGAGGTAAAATAATGTTTGAATATGCAGAGCAAATTCATAGGTGTTTCAGATGCGGCTTTTGTAAGTTTCCGAGCGATTTTACGGATTTTAACTGTCCTTCTTACAATCGATTTCGATTTGAATCTTTTTCTACAGGTGGAAGATTGTGGCTTATATGGGCGTGGTTAAAGGGAGAAATTGAGTGGTCAGATCATTTAGGAAAAGTTGTATTCTCATGTGCTACATGTAGAAATTGTGTTGAACAATGTCCTATGAAATTTAGTGATGACATCATTGATTGGATTGTTGGAACAAGGAGGGAAATGGTGGAGAAAAGCTTAGTACCAGCACAAATCAGTGAATTCTTGGATAACATCTACAAACACGGGAATCCCTGGGGATTACCAAGAAAGGAAAGAGATTCTTGGGCAGAAGAAATAAATCGTTATACTTCTGGTGATGAATATCTCTTTTATGTCGGATGTGCTGGATCGTATGAGGCACAAGGCCAGAGGATGGCGAAAACTTTTGCTAATTTCCTAAAACGTACAGGCAAATCTTCTGGGATTCTTGGTTCCGAAGAAGATTGTGATGGGAATGAAGTATTTTACGTTGGAGAAAGGGGTCTATTCCAAGAATTAGTAAAAAAGAATGTTGATAAATTCAATGAACTAGACGTGAAAAAAATCGTTACACTTTCTCCTCATGCATACAACGCTATGAAAAACAAGTATTCAGGACTTGGAGAGATCGAAGTATTTCATTACACACAGCTATTATTAGAAATGATTCAGAAGGGAGAGATACAATTGAAAAAGCTCAATGCAAGGGTAACTTATCATGATCCCTGTTTCTTGGGGAGGTACAACGAAATATATGACATACCACGAGAGATTCTAAAGAATATTCCAGGCGTAGAGCTCATTGAAATGGAACGAAATAGAGAGAACTCTTTCTGTTGTGGTGGTGGAAGTGGTAATTTTGTCTTTGATCTACTAGGACGGTCGGAAGATAGTCCGAGCAGAATTAGAGTTAGAGAAGCTCATGAAACTGGTGCTGAAATTTTAGTTGTAACTTGCCCCAGTTGCTATTGTATGCTTGATGAAGCGATAAAAACTGAAAAATTAGATGGAGTTTTGACCATAAAAGACATCTCAGAGTTAGTGAGAGAATCATTAGAAGAGAAATCGTAAATTAAACTATTGTTGCCTCTATATATTTCTTTAAATTGTTGACTTTTAAAATTCATCTAAATCAGTTTTTTAGCTCACAAACTGTCTTAAACTGATTTGTAGAAAACTAAATAATATTTCATTTCTTTAATTAATATGACACTTTCCGAGACTAAAATATGGAAGTGATCCTAATGGAAAAAATAATTTTTGCTTATGCATCTAGTGCAGCCGATCCTGAGACTCCAATTCTGGCAGCTAGTATTCGTAATTTTGCTGGAACCTTATCAGATTGTCCAATATGGGTTCTTATTCCGAAATCTGAGAAAGGAATCCCTAAAGGAATTGAAGAAAAATTATTGTCCTTAAATGCTCAGATAATCCCGTTTGAAGTTGGAACTGATTCGAAATTCCCCTTCGCTAGGTTTGTTCTTGCTGCAGCGACTGCTGAATCATTAGCCCAAGGAAAAACTGAACTCCTTGTTTGGTTGGGTGCTAATACAATTGTAATTAACGAACCAAAACTTTTTCAATTAAATGAAAACATCAACCTAGGCTATCGCCCTGTTCACCACACTTTGGTTGGTTCGTTTTACGAGAAACCTATTGATCCATTTTGGGAATTGATCTATCGCAAATGTAATGTTCCTGAAGATAGAGTCTTTCCCATGCAGACACATGTTGACCATAATACTCTTCGTCCTTACTTTAATGCAGGTTTTTTGATTGTACGACCCGAAAAAGGTTTACTACAATCATGGTGGGAAAAATACCAAGAATTGTATCATGATCCAGACTTTAAAGAATTTTATGAGAAAGAAGAGCTTTACATAATTTTCATCCACCAAGCTGTATTATCAGGTGTCATTTTATCAACAATGGAAAGAAAGGAACTCCAAGAACTACCTTTCATGTATAACTATCCTTTAAACTTATATTTTGAAAGCCCAATTGCTTTGCGGCCTCCAAATGTTAATGACTTGATCACAGCTCGGTATGAAGGGTTTGAACAAGAGGTGCCAAAATGGCTAGAAAAAATACCACTTCAAGATCCCCTTAAGG
>JAEOTU010000020.1 GCA_016839665.1 Candidatus Hodarchaeota archaeon | reverse complement strand
ACTTAACCAGTTTTTCATATAATTTCAGCTTGAGAATTGGGATTACTATGACAGAAACGTTTGATAACACAATAATAGAAGATACTGCTGTAAAATTGCACAAGTTTGCTGCAACTCAGCTACCAAATGACGTTTCCGAAGCATTAAAGACCATGTATGAAAAGGAAACGAAACCAACGAGTAAAGCCGCGTTAAAAACAATTGTGGATAACTTTACCATTGCAGATGAAACATCTACCCCAATGTGCCAGGATACTGGAATTCACATTTACTATGTCAATATTGGTGAGGATTTTCCTAAAATTGCGGGGCTTGAAGAGACCTTTAGGAAAGCTTCTGTACGTGCAACCAAGGAAGTTCCTTTGAGACCAAATGCGGTCAACCCTATTGTTGGCGGAAACTCTGGGGATAATACAGGGAACCATATTCCATATATTAACTATGATTTCATTCCTGATGTCGATTACTTGGAAATAACAGTATTTCCTAAAGGTGGTGGATCAGAAAACATGTGTGCCTTGGGAATGCTAAAGCCAGGTCAGGGAATTAAAGGGATAAAGAAGTTCGTTATAGATACAATTTTGAACGCAGGTGGACAACCTTGTCCTCCAGTAATCGTCGGTCTCGGAATTGGAGGTGGAGCTGACATTGCTTTAAAATTAGGCAAAAAACAACTAATGCGACCACTAGGCCAAAGACACTCCGACCCAGAAATAGCTAAACTTGAAGAGGATCTATTAAAAGCTATTAACATGACTGGTATTGGTTCTATGGGCTTAGGTGGCGATTTTTCGACCGCGCTAGATGTGAAGATCGACTATGCTCATCGACATCCTGCATCCCTTCCTGCTGCAGTAGCTATTCAGTGCTGGGCGGCGAGAAGAGCAACAGCTCGCATCTATCCCGATAAACGGGTTGAATACTTAACCCATAAGGAGGCATAATCATGGCTGAATATCATTTTACAACTCCAATTTCAAAGGAGGATGTACAAAAAGTCAAAATAGGTGATGTTATTTACGTCTCGGGAATTGTGTTCACAGCTCGAGATGAAGCTCACGAACGAGCATTAGAACTAGCTGAGAAAGGCGAGAAGATGCCTATCGATTTTGAGGGCCTTGCTGTTTATCATTGTGGCCCCGTCGTAAGAAAAGTCGGAGATCAATGGGAAATTGTCGCTGCTGGCCCAACAACTTCAACCAGGATGGATATATTTGAAGATGAGTTTATCAAGACCTTCAATGTAAACGTAGTGATCGGTAAAGGTGGTATGGGTGAGAGAACCGCTAAAGCAATGAAAGAATATAAAGCAATTTATACAGCTTTCGTTGGAGGAGCCGCAGTTGTTGCCGCAAAGGGGATTAAGCGTGTCAAGGAAGTTCACTGGCTCGACCTGGGAACCCCAGAATGCTTATGGGTGTTAGAAGTTGACAAATTTGGTCCTTTAATCGTGGGTATTGATACCAATGGTGATAGTTTGTTCCAGAATGTTGCAGATGAAGCACAAAAGAATTTACCCAAAATAGGTGAATTCTTAGGTATCACCTTTTAATAGGATTTTTTCAGAAGATCTGACAAGATCATTCTTCAATCCTATTTTTTTTATTATCAATCTTATATAAACTTAGGAGGTTCAAACGATTCGACTTCTCGAATATGAAAGCAAAGAAATTTTCAGTGAATATGATATTCCCCTTGCTGAACGTCTTGTAATCACAAAAGGGGAAGATATCGGGGAAAAGATTGGTCAATTCAGCTTTCCTGCTATAGTTAAAAGTCAGATAGCTGTTGGTAGCCGAAAAAAACGAGGTCTCATCAAAATTGCTCAAACGAGAGACGAAGCTCTTTCAATGTGTGAAGAGTTCTTTAGTAGAAAAGTTGGGGAATACGGAGTTGAAGCAATCCTTATAGAAGGATTGGCTGATATTAAGCATGAGTATTATTGCTCTATTGCTCTAGATTCCTCTGGGAGACGTTTTGTACTTATTGCAAGCGCAGAAGGTGGTATTGATATTGAGGAAGTTGCTGCTACTCGTCCAGAAGCTATTGTCAAAGAGAATATTTCTCTGACAGAAGGTTTGAGTGAAGTTGTTGCAAAGAGTGTTGCTGAGAGATTAGGTTTTTCGGGTGATGATCTAGATTCAGCTACAGACCTTTTCCTTAAGTTATGGCGTATTACTACTGAAAAAGAGGCACAACTTGTTGAAATTAATCCGTTGGTTCTTACTCCTTCGGGAGTGGTTGCTGTAGATGGAAAGATGACTTTGGATGATAACGCTGCCTTTCGCCAAGAACTTGTTGTGGAATTACGAAAGCGTAAACTTACTGAGCTAGAAAAGACAGCACAAAGAGTTGGATTCTCATTTGTCGAACTCGATGGTGAAATTGGTATTCTAGCGAATGGAGCAGGGTTAACAATGGCTTTACTTGACGTACTGGCTCAACATGGACTAGCAGGTATGAACTTTCTTGATGTTGGTGGTGGTGCCAGTAAAGAACGTGTATATGAAGCTCTTAAGCTCATATATACAATGAAACCAAAGGCAGTCCTTATCAATATTTATGGTGGCATTACTAGGTGTGATGTCGTGGCTGAAGCCATACTTCTGACAATGAAGGAATTTCCAGATGCTCCCCCTATGGTAATTAGACTAACAGGAACACGAGAGGCAGAGGGTGTAGCAATACTCAAAGATGCTGGCGTTGATGCGTACCAAGATATGATGGATGCGGTTGGTAAGCTTAAAGAGGTAATGGCATAAGAAGGTGGTATCATGTACATCAGTAAAGATTCAAAAGTCGTTGTTCAAGGCATTACTGGTAACCAAGGAAGGTTTCATGCCCAGTTGATGCTTGATTACGGTACTAATGTTGTAGCAGGAGTAACTCCTAAAAAGGGTGGCCAGGAAGTTCTTGGGGTGCCTGTCTTCAATACTGTTCAAGAAGCTGTCGAAGAGCGTGAAGTGGATACAAGTATTATTTTTGTTCCCGCTCGGTTCACCTACGGAGCTGTTATGGAAAGTTTTGATGCAGGAGTCAATATGACATGCGTCATCACAGAAGGAGTGCCAGTTTTTGACATGGTTCGTCTTGTGGAAACTTCTAAGGAAAAAGGATTACATCTAATAGGTCCAAATACGCCAGGAATGTTAATCCCTGACAAAATTAAGTTGGGAATCATGCCTGGAGATATGGCTCAATTTGGAAATGTTGCTGTAATTGCAAAGAGTGGTACGCTATCATATGAGATCACGAAAGCTCTCGGAAATGCCAAGATTGGAGTTTCTGCTTATATTGGAATTGGTGGAGATCCAGTACGGGGAAAAACTTTGTCTGAGGCGTTTGACTATTATGTACAAGATTTTGGAACAAAGGTAATTGTATTAATTGGTGAAATCGGCGGTGATGATGAAGAAAAAGTTGCTCAATATATTAAAGATCAAAAAGTTGACAAACCAATAGTGGCTTATATTGCAGGAAAGAGTGCACCCGAAGGAAAAAGAATGGGTCATGCTGGTGCAATTATCTCTGGAAATGTTGGCACGGCGCAAGGAAAAATTGATGCCCTAGAAGCAGTCGGAGCTAAAGTCACTGAAACACCGTGGGAGATTCCTGAAGCAGTTAAAACCTTCTTATAGCTTGTTAGATGTCTCTTCTTTTAGGAGACTTCTTTTCACTTTTTTATTTTAGCTTAGAATTAATCATCCGTATATTTTTCACTGTATGATTTACTAGTCATCCAAGAGTTTTTAATTGATTAAAACAAACAAAATCACGAGGTATTTCAAATGATAGAAGAAATTCAGTCTGATAGAGCTACTCCTCCTGGTGGTCATTATTCTCAAGGTATAAAAGTTGGTAATCTTTTATTCACTGCAGGCCAAATTGCCTACAATCCTGAAACTGACCAAATAATCAATGATAATATTGAAAATGAAACACGACAGGTTCTCAACAATCTTTCAGCTGTTGCTGAAGCTGCAAATACGTCACTCGCAAATACAATAAAAACTACTGTATTTCTCACAGACATGAGGTTGTTCGCTCGGTTTAATGCTGTATATGCAGAATTTTTCCCTGATACTCCACCAGCTCGTTCTACTGTTCAGGTTGGCCCTTTACTTAGAGATGTCCATGTTGAGATAGAAGCGATAATTTTTATTCCTGAAGAGTAGTGTTTCTTTCTTCGATCGTCTTTGGTTAATGTTGGTTTGAGGTAAGAAGCTTCTTTCATTAGAATTTTCTTAACTTATAATTGATGAGAGATTGTTGCCCCTTCCTTGTCAACCCTAATTCTTTTATCTCCCGATTACTGAGAGCTCGTTCTTCAACAAAGTCAAAGACCTCTCCTTTGATATTTTTATAACGGAATTCAAATATGTCACTATGTTCACTCGTTGCAATAACAACGATATTAGTTTCACAATGAGGACACAAGAGGACAGGAAAGTGACTTAAGAGAATTGGAGAAGATACATAAGCAATGTCTCCGTTTTCTGGAAGTTCTCTATAACAATTTTTCATAAAAGGAAGGATAGTCTGTAAACAATTTGGACAGGCCCATTCTTTTAAAACATACTGTAAAAATAACTGAACTAATGAGTTAAGTGAACCAGCAAGATCTTGGTTGAGTAGTTGTTCGATTTTATTCTGATGAAGATAAGCATTCCAAACCATATCAGCATGTTTAGCTTTAATATACTCTCTAAACAATACTGGGTCTGTTAAGTTATCTTTCTCCACTAAGTTTCACACAACCATTCAATACTCCATACTTTGGCACAAAACCCTTTATTATTTTTGCTAAATATTAATGGAATAATTGTTTTGGTTTATTGATATACTCACCAGAGTTATTCGAAATATCATTAGGTGATCATTATGGCCTTTTTCGCTTCCAACCTTGAAAGACAGTTAAAAATTCCTCACAAGATAGACAGTAGACTTCTTGATCTCCCAACCGCAATTAAGAATGTTTTGAAGCCCAAAATGAAACTGCATTTCGCGTGTATTAGTGCATTACCTTATTCGTCTATTCGAGAAATCATTAGACAGTTTGCTGGTAATGGTCTCGAAATTAGGGCAATCTCTTTGGGATCAGCAAGTCAAATTCAGATGCTTATTGTTGAAGGATTAGTTTCCAAGCTTATTACAAGTTATGTGGGGGACGTTTATCCAAGGCCTGGAATCTCCCCTGTTTTCCAACGTGCTGTTGACAAAGGACTAGACATTGAGCAGTGGTCTCTTTTAACACTTTGTCAACGTTTGTATGCAGGAGCTCTCGGATTGAAATTCGTTCCTACCACATCCCTTATCGGAAGCACAATGGAGAGGGACAATGAACAGTCATTCAAAACTGTCCCTGATCCCTTTAGTCCGACCCAAGATATTGCTATTGTGAAAGAACTGATTCCTGATGTAAGTTTTGTTCATTGTTGGGTTTCTGATCCACTGGGGAATGCTCTTTTTTTCCCCCCCTACAGTGAAAACCTTTGGGGAAGTTATGCAAGTAAAAAAGTTATTTTAACTGCCGAAAGAATTGTAGATACTAATTCAATCCGAAAATTAGCCAATTCTTGTCAGTGTACTATGCTTCCAAGTGGAATTGCAGAATTTGTTTCTGAATCACCATTTGGTGGTCATCCTGGTTCTCATTACGGTCCAGATGGAGCTGGTTATGATATAGATCTTGACTATTTGATCGAGTTTAGAGAATCAGCAAAAGATGAAGAGAATATCAATACTTGGATGAAAGAATGGGTCCATAATACAACTCCCGAATCCTACCTACAAAAAGTCGGATTGGAGCGATTATCAGCCAACTGTGGGCGTTTGGATGAATCTTATTGGAAATGGGTAGTAGTAGACAAGAAAATCAATATCCAAACAGATCAACCCGCAACACCAGTCGAAAAAATGATTTGGGTGGCAACCGAGATTATAAAGGAACGAGTCCAGAAGAAAGGTTATACAACTATCCTAGCAGGCCAAGGAGCATCTAATTTAGCAGCATGGCTTGCAGCAAATTCCCTTCAAGATACTCGTCAAAATGTGAATCTTCTTGCTGAAGTAGGTTTTTATGGATACCAACCTAGACCTGCTAGTCCTTACATCTTCGAATTCAATAACCTTCGTACGTCAACAGCCGTGATAGACTCTATCATGGCTCTTGGAGGAGTATTACGATCAACAAAGAGTCTTGGTGTTTTGGGTGCAGGACAGATAGATCAGTGGGGCAATATCAATTCTACACGAATTAATTCTTTCATCCTATTTGGTTCTGGAGGAGCCAATGATGTGGGGTCAAATTCCCATGAAATTATTGTGCTTATTCCCCTTAAAGCTGGACGCTTTCCTGCTGAAGTTCCTTACATCACAGTCCCAGGTAAAAACGTTTCGATATGCGTAACAACTGAGGGGATTTTCGAAAGGGATAACTCAGAACCATTCGTGTTAACTGGATACATTGGGGGTGTCTCAGATAGAGATCAAATCATTGATGATATCAAAGAAATTATCGGTTGGGAACTAGAGAAAAGAAGTCCTCTGAAGCATTACTCAATACCTTCGGTAGATTGGTTACAACTCCTAAGGTCTTTTGACCCCAATAGATATTTTTTAGGTCGTTTTGAAAAATAAAGTGGATTGAAAAGATTTCCTT
>JAEOTU010000180.1 GCA_016839665.1 Candidatus Hodarchaeota archaeon | reverse complement strand
TGTACCTGTTGCGGACGGTCACCACTATGAGAATATTTGATTATTAATCATACACGCTCTTACGTAATTCAACTTTTAGAATGGCAATCACTCGAATATCAGTCTTGACTTCTTACAAGATACGATATTTATTTTATTTTTTCATATCTCTTTTTCCTTCCCTTTTTTTTTCATTTTTCGGAAATCAAACCCCATAAAAAAGCGAATCAAGCCTGAAATACGTATTTTTAAGAATGAAAAAAGAAACCTCTACCCTCCCCGATTATGATGGATTCACTTGTATGATCGTATTTTCTTAAACAGTGATCTTTATGCTAAGTTTTCGGACTAATTCCTTCTATCTGTTTCTCACGGTGACTGATAGCCGCATCCATAAGAGCGGTTTTCATCTTTCCCACAACTTAGAGATTAGGAATCAAGTTTGCTTTCTTTTCTTGAGTACAGGTAACAGGATAATAATTATAATTACCAAGTTCAAAATTGTCCAACCTGGGGTTATAATTACTAAATTCGTTGTTTCAGATGAGGTTGTGCTAGTTGAGATGCTGCTAGGTGATGTTGTACTGCTAGGCAGTGTCGTACTGCTAGGTAGTGTCGTACTGCTAGGTAATGTCGTACTACTAGGTGAAGTCGTGGTACTGGGTGGTGAGATCGCATTTTGAATATGAACAGGTAAAATAATCCAGTTTTCTATGTTAGAATCATTAACAACAAGTTTTAGGATATGTTTTCCATCAGAATAGTCGTTAGTATGAAATAGGTAATCAACATGCCACCCCCAATCATCTGAGAACGAATAAACCTTAACTGAATTGTCCAAAACATCATCTACATAAAAATAAATACTAATGTTCTTTGAATTGGAATTTGGGTTTGGATTAAATCCCTCGATATAAATGTCGAACTCCATCATACTCTTCATAATAAGAGAGAAATCCGTTTTATTAGTCTCTATCTCTCCCATTTTCCAAATTAGTCCAGCTGGGGGGGCTCCCCAATATCCTGAACCGCCCATAGGTGCAAAAATAAGACGACTGAATCCAGACGCTTTTTGCATAGTTCCACTATGACCGGCTCCAGGAATAGGAGATCCATCAAAAAGCTTGCTTATGGTACAATCCAACACCATTCCGGTAATATTATCATGTGCAAAAAGTTGTTGTAAAATAGTTTTGTGAAAGAAGGCAGTACAATTCCCATATATTTCACTGTAGACGAGAGTGCTGTCAGTTGCGTTTATATCTAATTCTTGAGTAAATTCAGAATAGTAGAAATATGAATTAACAATTTGGACCTCACCTTTCCCCTCGAATGTTATTTTATATCCCTCAAATAAACTACAATTGTAAAAATAAAAGGTTTCGTTCTCTAATACAGTAAAAACGATGTTTTGATCGAAGATTTCGTTGTAAGTATAGTAAGCATAAGAGTGGACTAGGGGAAAGTTGTCATAATTGGAGAGGGGACCATCAATTCTATATGGATTGTCTACAATCCCATCAATATCATCATCGGGAGAGGTCCAGTCATCCCAATAGTTATGTGAAAAATTATTCTCAGATCCAGTATCGTACGCCTGAGAGGTTCCAGCTAGATTATTGCGTAAAAATTTGTTCCGTTTCAAGAGATTATTTTGATATACTTTATTTGGGAACACTATATCTCCAATAAATATACCATAACCCTGTTGATGCGAAATCATGTTATTAAAAAGATAATTGTCTGAACTGAGTAGGTTGATACCCTCATAAAGGTGATAGGATATTGTATTATTTATGAAAGTAGTATGGTTTGCATGAATAGCTATCCCCCACCAACTATTATGTGAAATATGATTGTTCACAAAACTAGTATTAGGTGATTGATCATTTAGTTGTATTCCACTCCCAGCATTCTTGATGATCGTGTTATTTTCAATAATATTATAAGGGGAGGATTGTTCAAACACGATCCCGTATTCATTACCAGAAATAATATTCTCTATGATTTGGCTACTCGAAGTGGACCAAAAATCTATACCTGCCCATGAATTGTTAGTAATAATATTGTCAGAAATGGTAGTGTTGATTGAATTGACAATTTCCATACCAAAACCAGTATTGTTCCTGATGATATTTCCAATGATTGTGTTATTGTAGTTGTAATAACTGTAATTTTCTACTCTTAACTTAAATGCATAATTGGTGGAATTGACAATAAAGTTACCAGAAATAATGTTATGAGAGGAATTCACAACTGATAATCCTTCATTACAACTGATTATTTTATTGTTTCTGATAATGAGCTCATTATTATTCATATAATCGATATCAATCGCATTAAAAGCTCCTTCAACGGTATTATTGGAAACTGTATTATTCCGACAATTTCGGTAAAAATAGATTCCCAATTGTACATTCAAGAGGGTATTGTTGTGGATGTGGCCATTCGTTACATTATTAAACGACATTCCTGTATTTGTACCTATTAGGACACACTCTTGGATCCTGAAAAATTTGTCAGTATTTCGAATGTCTATCAATTTTATCACGGAGTAATTTTCTATTCTCAATCCAGAGATAAGGTATGGAAAGTTAACAGTCCCGTTACCAGATGTTGCAGTATTGTTTAAAGCGTCATTCCCATTGATAAAGATTGGTTCAGCTATTTCAGCAGGGATAGAGAGGGATTGAGGAATTTTTATTGAAGATCTATATAACAAATCAAGGCTTTTTGCTTCCTCTAATCGTGAGACGATTCGAGACTTTTCTTCAAATATGTCATTCGGACTCAAACCATGTGCTATTCCAGTTACAGGTACAAGAAATAGTGTTAAAATTAGGAATAAATTAAAGAGAGTTGAAAAAAGAGTCCTTTTATTCAATTTTAATCCCTTCACATCCAAAATCAAGATCATCTGATTCTAAACGGTTTGAATTCTTATAAAGATATCAGTCCAATTGATGAAATTGAAGGGAATTATCTCTGACAAAGCGGAAAGCGTTGTCGATGTCCCCTAAAAATTCACCAGTATGAGAATCTGTACCACACACAACCGTGACTCCTTTGTTAACCAACTCTTGTACTAATTTCTGAGTGAAATGGAGATAATAATCTAGTCCTTCCCGTGTATTTCTTCCCACTCCTCTTCCAGGGTGTAATTCAGAATCTTGAATTTCAATGAAGATTTCATATTGGCTTAAAATCGTGGCTATTTCTGGTTCCTTACCATGGAAATTCTGTTGAACATCATTATGTGCAAGCCCTACTGGAACCTCTAGTTTGTCTCGTATTTCTATTATTTCAGAAATATCTCTATTTCCTACTTCTCCCCAATATTCCTTTTCTGTATTAACATATTCAAAAAGAATATAATCAAACCGATTCAAAATATCAAAGGGTAATTGAGCTGGATTGATTCCATAGATCCTAGACACATCAATTTCAATTCCAATCTTTAATTCTAATCCTTTTAGAGTCCTTTTTATTTCCTTTAGACTATTATAGTATTTTTCAAGATTCGTTGTTATTTGGAATTTATTCTTGAGTTTTTTTGAAAAACCATGGTCACAAATACCTAGAATCTCAAGATTTTTTTGTTTAGCTTGTTTAACCAAGTCCTTCGGGGAAAGAAGACCATCTGAATAAATTGTATGGGTATGTATGTCGTGTCTTCTCATTTCTCTCGCGTTCTTGATAGATTCAATGCAAATAAATCTTTGGGAACTTATCATAGGATGTGAGGTAAGAGAACTGTTCAGCGTGTTCTTGAATTGACGCTTTACACTGGATTATATTAACCGAAACATATTTGAAATGTGATATCACATAGTTATGTGTGAAAAAAATGGCAAACATTACTCTCTCTCTCCCAGAAGAACTCTACCAACGATTAAAAAACCGTCCAGAAATACGATGGAGTGAAGTGGCAAGACAAGCCATTCAACAATACCTTGAACAGCTAGAAATACTGGAGAAATTAACAACCAAAAGTCAGTTAACAGAGGAAGACGTGAAAGAACTCAGCGAGTTGATTGACACCGAAGTCTGGGAGAAATTGTCCAAGAGGATGTCAAATAAGACATGAAATTAGTTATTGATACCAACGTCATCCTCTCTGCTCTTATTCAAGATGGAACGACACGAGTTATTCTATTATTTCCAGGATTGAAATTATATACACCAGACATAACCTTCGAAGAAATTGAAAAGCATTTTACCCAAATCACTACGAAAAGTGGACTTAAGGAGGCAGAAGTAAGAAAAATATTGTCGGTTATTAGAAAAAGAATACTAATTGTACCAGAATTACGCTGGGTTACTTTTATCCCCCAAGCGGAACAATTAATAGGAAAGAGAGACCTAAAGGATGCCCCTTTCCTTGCTGTTGCATTAGCTTTAGAATTGGACGGTATTTGGTCGAATGACAAAGACTTTGAAGCACAAAATAGAATCAAAGTATGGAAAACCACAGAACTTGTAAAACTCTTTCTTAGTAGCTAAGTATTAGGATACGGAATAAAAGAAGAAGTACACTCCCCCATATCTCTTTTCCCTTCCACCTTTTTTTTCACTATTACGGGATTAAACGCTCAATTAATTCTTAAAAAGGTTCAAAATGTCTTGTCTTTGAAATAAAGAAATAGAACTCCATCCGCCCTAATTTCGGTGTGTTCGTTTTAACAGGCGTGTTTCGTCAAACGGTTATCTCTATACTGAGTTTCGAACCAATTCTTTGTACCTGTTGCGGACGGTGACTTCTGACGTATTAATCAATCAAAATTTTTTCTTTGAAGACACACCATCAGGGCTTTTCGCCTTAATCAGACGTTCCTGAATGATCAAGTATTGCTTGTATGATTTCTCAAGGTGTTGTTTGACCTTCAGAGGATATCCACAAAACTCACATTTATCTTTACCCTTAGACTGGCGAATATAATCAATATGACATTTCTCACAATATTTTGGCAAGAAAGATAATAAACCATCACAATAAGGACATAAAACTCGACCTACAGTTCCTAATTCTTCAAAGTGATCCCAACAAAGGTCACGAGAACATTTTTCGCACTTAAGAAATCGTGTGTTTATTGATTTGGTACCACAAACTTGACAACTGGGACTAATCTGTTCAATACGGACTATTTCTTTTTCACGAGAAAGAACATATTGATTTGAAAGCAACTGACTTTGGAGAGTGTTTAAACTATCATCGAGCGGTTGCTTATAGAAATGAGTAATTTCATCAATTGAAGTTAAACGACCAGAAATCATTTGTTCAACAAGAGACTCGGGAATTTCACGAATATAGATTTGTTTGTTTATTCGATCAACTCGTCCACTAATTATACCAGATTCAACAGACGCAATTAGAATTTCTTCAACATGAGACGAGGGAATTTCAAGATGCGTAGCTGCAGTCTTAAAATCGAGATCTGCGAAGACCTTAGTCTGACTTCTCAATCGGGTGCGAATATAATCATCTGTTAAGAACACTTCCCAATCAGAAGTGTGAATTCCCCGAAAACCCTTTTCTAAAATTGACGCACCTACAGTTGATTTTGGAAGAGCAACATCTGGAAAGTGAACCGTCCAATTTGCATAGATGAATTTACCGTCCTCAGTTAAATTCTCGATGATTTGATCTACATAAGTAGCTATTTGCAACTTCAAGGCAGTAACGTAGTCTGGGGCTTGATAGTGTTGAACTAATTTCAGATGTTCTATATTCTTAGCTCCTGCCTTATTTGCGTGTTTATAAGTTGAATAGTTGGGAAAATTACCTGCTTGAATCTTTTGAGATGTTACGTAATCTGGGGCTTGAAGGTGTTCTATAAGAAGTAACTGATCAAGAGTCTCAGCTCCTAGCTCGTGGGCTCGTTGGAAGGTTTGATAGTCAGGGAAGTTACCAAGTTCTACTTGCTTAGCAGTGGAATAATCAGGGGCTTTGTAAGATTTCATGAGGTGTGTTCGATATCGATGTCGCTTAACAAGGAATGCTGTACAAAATGCAATGACAACAATTGTGACAACAGAAAAAAGAATAATTGTTAGGGGATTTATCAAAGGATTTGTTGGATCTAAACCCAGATCACGTTCCGCCTTATCATTAAAATTATCATTATCAGTGTCCGGATCATTCGCTGCTGTTCCAAGATTAAATTCCTGAAGATTAGTAAGTCCATCCCCATCTTTGTCTTCGGAGGCGTCATCTATCCCTATACGTAATCCATTCTTATATTCATACAGATTAGGCATTCCATCGTTATCTTTATCCTCAGAAGCATCGTCTGTTCCTGCAAGTAACCCATTTTGATATTCATAGAGGTTTGGAATACTATCATTATCCTTATCCCCACTTGCGTCATCTGTCCCTGCAAGCAACCCATTTTGATATTCGTAGAGATTAGGCATTCCATCTTGATCTTTATCCCCACTTGTATCGTTTATTCCAACTTGTAATCCATTCTGATACTCGTAGAGATTAGACAAACCATCCTGGTCTTTGTCTGCTGAGGCATCATTAACCCCGACCTGTAATCCATTTTGATATTCATAGAGATTAGGAATACCGTCCAGATCTTCGTCTGCAGAAGCATCGTTTGTCCCAGCTAATAACCCATTTTGATATTCGAAGAGATTAGGCATTCCATCTTGATCTTTATCCCCACTTGTATCGTTTATTCCAACATGTAATCCATTTTGATACTCGTAGAGATTAGGAATGCCATCCTGATCCTTGTCTTTAGAGGCATCATCGGTCAACGGATCGAGGTCAAACTCATTCTCATAACGATCAGACATCCCATCAGAGTCAGTATCACTGTTTTTTGCGGAAGTCCCAATTTGATATTCAAATTGATTAGTCAAGCCATCAGCATCTGCATCCTGTTGAGCGTCTAATGGATCAAGAGAGTCTAATCCCATTTGATCTTCCCAATTATTTGGCATTCCATCGCTATCATAATCATTAAGGGGCAAAATCCAAACATTACTAGCAGCTGTTCCCGCTGCTAAAACAAAATCAACTGGATTCCAAGCTACAGTCAAAGCATCAAGGATAGGAATATTAATATTTGTCACACCAGCAGTAAGATTCCACACTACTATTCCTGTAACAGTAGATGCACAAAAAACATTAATATCCTTACTCCAAGCCACATAGCGGGGCCCCTGAACAGTGAAAATTTGCAGTTCTTTTTCACTAGTTATGTTCCAGACTCTAACGGTATTATCAGTTTGGGAGCAGGAGAGCATAAGATCATCACTAGGACTCCACGCCACGGAAATTACCGCTGAATCATGACCCCACAAAGTAGATAAATGACTATAGGTGGTGCCATTATAGAGTTCAATCTTTTCACTGCCGATAGCAGTCGTAAATAACTTCCCATCTGGACTCCAACTAATCGACTGAACTGCACCTTGTGGTGGTGGGCCTAAAACGTTTGTGATTATCTCCCAAGTTGTTGTATTATAAAGGTAAGTATAAACATAACGTACTCCCACTGCTAGGACTTTGCCATCAGGACTCCAAGCTGCTGAAAGATAATCTTCACTTGGATTAACAAAGCTCTGAAGGTTCTCACCAGAGGTACTATTCCAAACTTTTAACTCTTCATCAGCCGTTGAAACCAACAAAAATCCATCAGGACTCCATGTAATAGATTCTACTCTAACACCATGACCAAAAATTGTACGGATTGATTGTTGGTTAGAAGCATTCCAAAGAATGATTACTCCACTATCATCACCTGATGCAATGATTTTTCCATCTGGACTCCATGCAACGGTACTTACTGTATGATTATGATAGTCTATCATTTCTAGAGTATTTATACAGAGATAATGGAATGGTTTCTGTTTATTATCGTTCAATACTCGTGATAAGCGGAATTGATCGAATTTCTTCAAGCTCTCAAGAGAATTGGATGGTTGGTCCATTGTTATGATATTGACAATGAATAATTGTGGAGATAAAAACATAATTACCAAAATGAGTGATATTGACACTCCACTACTCTTTTTACCCACATTTTTAAGACTCAACTCTCAACTCTTCTCCTGAAATGGATTTCTAATCGAGCTAAACCAACTAAATTAATTTTGATAAATTCCTTTCTCACTCAACAACAATTGAACAACTTCAACTAGGTAACAAAATGAAGGAATGAAGCCAATCCATACCAGATTCCTGTTCAGTTTCAGTCATAACAATTCTCACCTATTTTCATAAAATGTTATGTTAAGTTAAACCTAACCCCACGAATACCGCTCGTGAAGGAGGCTTCTCTAGGAAGCTCTTCTATGAACGAGCTGATTTACGGGCATTGTTTGAGGATGAAGAATAAATTAAGAGGTATACTCCCCCATATCTCTTTTTTCTTCCCTTTTTTTTCAATATTATAGAGTTAAACCCGCAATTATTTCAAAAAAAAAGTTCAAAGTTTCTTGCTATGAAAAAACAAAAAGAACTCTTCCCGCCCGAACTTTGATGTACTCACATATAAAAGCGTGTTTCTTTAAACAGTGATCTCTATGCTGAGTTTTCGAACCAATTCCTTGTACCTGTTTCTCACGGTGACTTCGGTAACCCAAATACTCTTATGTACACTTCTCTTAAAACAAGGCTTAGATGAATTGATCTAGAATTTTAAAGGTACTACTGTGCTAACAACCATCCTTCCTCTCCCGAAACTTCTTTTTTTCTGATATAGCAGTAGAATTTAGTTCAATCTAGTGTCTAATCTTCTCTAGAATTAACTTCAGTTGAATTTTATTTCTTAATCTGAATAATAACACACTGACGGTTAATGGAGTAACAACAACAGCGATAGATAAAGTAATATCGTAAGTATTCGATGAATCTAACTGGTTAATATATGATACTGTAAGAGTCTCCATCATTATCGTTGGATCGATCCATGGATCAATGTCCCCAGAATATCTTACTCTTAATTCTTGTTCTGCCAGTAGAAGATATTCAGAAGGAATATTTATCGGTTCATTACTCAATTTTTGTTCCTCAACAATAAATATTCGTGTTAATAAGTAGTATCCTCGCTTATCATCTCGAATGAGATATTCAGGATCTCCAGAATATGTTAGGAGAGTTCCCGTACTATAAAATATGTGGTAAGGACTGAAGAGCGGAAAAAAACCCGTTTTAAATAATGTGACCAAAAAGATGATCCAATAAACACTAAGGAGTATCATTATTGTCGAATATTTTTTAGAAAAAGAACTCATTGTTCTACTGTTAATGAGGAGAGCGGAGATTTATACTTTGGTACATCTGCAACTGATTAATGAGTGAAAAGAAAGAGAAGAACATATCAAGGAGTATCGTGAATGGTCATTGAGTCCGATACTATTGTCCATTGCTTAATCCTACAATCTGATGAACTCCACTACGATCCAAAATTTCCTTTTCCTCAGTGAAAATCCTATGAGCTACTAACATCCCGATCAGGGGAGTCACTCCTAATTTGGTGACAAAAAGAAGGGCGAAAAAATAATAGTCAGGAAAAAACATTGTGATTAAGGAAAGTATAAGATCCCCAACTAAGATAAATAACCCATAACCAGTTCGGGAGTAAGGAAATATCTCTTCTGAGGAAAAAAAGACATCTTGATATTTTAGAAAGATAAACAACAAGAGTCCACTTACAGATAACAGTATTGGCACTGGAGTGACAATTTCTGGATTTAAAAAACTGTACACAAAATAACTGTAAACCCCGAAGCCAGGACTGGGAGTGCCAGGGAGAATAACGGGTAATCGCCACACAATACTTATCACAATCCAACAGATTCCGCTAACGACAATGATACGGGAAATACCAGAATCTTGAGAAGAACGAGTCAAATTTCTGTAGAGTTTTAAAAAGATCAATATTATAATCATCACGACTGATAAATCCAGTATAAAGGCAAGAATGACTAAAATGTCTAATAGAAGATTCAGAAGAAGATACAGATTAACTAGAAATGTGGACTCTGTGTCATACCAGAGTGCAAGAGTAAAGTAATTCACAATGAATAAGACCATTACAATAAGAAGAATGATATTTTGTACAAACCAAAGAAACCAAGCCCTTGAATAGTTAAAACGGGACAATACGCTTTTAAAACGCGTTAGAGAGACAACACCTCTAATGTTTACCATCCATTAATCCCAACGATTTAAGTAATACCTCCATTCTTTTTAAGGTTAAACACCAGTGCATTGAATAATAAACTTTCAAAAAACAATCATGTGTTTCTTCTTAATATCTAGCACTTATCTAGCAAAAAATGTACGAAAATTGTCTATTATTTTCCAGAAGCATTTCCAGAAAACATCTCTATAAACGAGCTGATTTACGTGCATTGTTTGAGGATGAAGAATAAAGTAAGAGGTACACTCCCCCATATCTCTTTTCCTTTCCCCTTTTTTTTCATTTCTCGCAAACCTACTACCACAAATGAAAGCAATTGATCCAAGAGTTTTCTTTTAAAAATGGAAAAAGAAGCTTCTACCCTCCCAAATTAAGGCAAATACACTAGTGTGA
>JAEOTU010000179.1 GCA_016839665.1 Candidatus Hodarchaeota archaeon | reverse complement strand
TATAGGGGTGGACTTTGAGCCTTTTTTGACTGAGCCTCCAAGCTTCTTTATCTGGTTGAAGGTCATCCATCTTGAATCGCTGAATCCCATGTCCAAAAGTGTTAGGATATTCATGCCTCTGTATGAGTTTCCAGTTTCAAAGTTTCTTGGCAACTGTGAAGTCATGGACCAAGACTTGGTCCATGGTTCTATATCATTTTTTTCCAGCTTATCGATAAAATCTTCAACGATAGCGTTGTATTTGTCTCGTGCTGTCTGTCTAGGAGTATTTAATTTATTTTCCATATTATTTTTCCTTTGTGTTTTGTAAATAGAGGGTATTGCACCCTCGTATTTGTTATAAAACGAATTAATAATCTTCAATGTAATACAGATACAAGTTTTTCAGACGCAAGAGTTTTGGAAGGAGAATCTATATTTCTCATGCCTTCCCGGGAAAGGGCTTGAAATCTTCTTCCCACCATTTTATATGATCATTGACAGACCATATCCAATAGTCAAGAGACTCTGAAATACCTCCGACTATACCTTTGGTCCCTTTATAAGTAGACCACACCAAATCATTTGTCTCACCTATATCAGGGTGGACTTCAAAGAATAAATCACCATTGTCAATATATTCCTTGAATTGTGTTTCTAATGCTTTGAGCTTGAATTCGTTTTTCATCTTAAATCTTTCTGTTATATGGGGATGACCCCCGTGTTAATGTATATTCTTATTTCTATCCACATCTTGCCCTCACAGGCGGTTAATTGGCCTGCTTTATGCGACAAGGGGAATAGGTTTTTTCTGTATATTTGTGGATGGCTTAAGATTTTTCAATATCTTTTCGACTGAATCTATCTTAGGTGATTTGTCCGTACATCTTAGAATTTTAGCTGCGGCATTGTTTGTAGGCTTCTGCATAGCGATGGTAGTGAGTGAAGACAACAACGATTGAACTGTAGGCATAGTAGGCTGTTTTGGTGTATTGTTAATGAAGCCTAGTATCTCTGATTTGGATACATTGGTTTGATTCTGCGTTATGCCATTAGTTCTCGAAAAATTAATCCGGAAATCCAATGTTTTTTCAATCACTGGATTAACGTTGTTTGAGTACAGAATGTAGTTAAATACTCTACACTTTTCCAGAAGTTCCAAATGTGACTGTGTTGTATTGTAGTCTGTTTGCTGGTTATTAGAGTATCCGACTACGCTGTTTGTATAGGGAGGATCAAGATATATGAATGTATCCTTTTGATCGTTGTATTTCTCAATCAGTGCATCTACATCCATATTCTCAATGACAACATCATTATCAACAAAGAAACGGTGAAGATTGTCAATGTTGTCAACTATTGTTTTAATATTGATCTTTCTGACACTCCAGTTGAATGCAATATTGAAGTTGCCCGTCTTTTTTGCTTCCTCATACAGCCCATTGAAGTTATGGTTGAGCATGAATATCATCACTCCTGCGTTTTGAGCCGTGTTTTCTTTTTTATTGAAAAAGTCCCGTGCCTGATGGTAAAAATCTCTTAGATGACTAAGTTTTTTTTCTCTAAGTTTCTTGTCTGTTATGATCCTCTTACCTTCAAATTCACTTGGAATATTCTTTTGAAAGGTATTTTCGAGAACTTTGAATGTATCAATAACTTCTTTTGGATTGAATTTAATCTGTCTGTACAGGTTGATAAGCGATACGTTGATATCATTGATGATTATACGTTCAGCTGTGATATTTTCTAGATTATGGAATAGGGATGACAATGTTCCCGCAAATGCTTCAATGTAAGTATGGACTTTTTTTACCTGCACCTTCTTGTGCGCTGTCTCAAAATGCTTTTTATATTTCATTTTACTTCCGCTGTAAGCGAACATTTTTGTTTCTTTTGCTGTTAGATTTGTGTTTTTCATGGTTATACCTCTCTTTATATTTTTAAAGTAGGTTGATCATTTGTCGGGGAAGTATCTACAAAAAAATAGATTGAACTGGTTCTGTTTTCACAACGCAATTGTCGAGTCTTAAAGACGCCCTTTGAATTCTCCGTGAAGAACTCAATAAGACGGCTTAGGCGGCGACCTTGACAGTATTGCTCAGGAAGCTCACCACGTTTGCCAGGGGAAATAAAACCTTTCCATTCTTTCCTGTCCCGATTTTTATATATTCAGGGATACCTGTACCTTTTACTATGTAGGAGTTGATCGAAGAGACAGAAACATTCAGTTCATTTGCAAGTTCTTTTTTTGTAAGTGTTAATTTGTTGTATTTTTGTTTTAAGTCTTCATGGATTGTTTGTGAAAAGTATTTATTCATATACGGCCTTTCGTTTTTTTTTGATGAGCGTAGTATGACACTGTGTATTGATTTTTGGAGTATAGGGTATATTTTTATGAAAAATTGGCCATAATGATGTGATGAAAGAACCAATTAAAGAAAAGATCAAATATCAAAGAAAAATGGCAAATGGTGAGTATCTCGAACGCTGGAGAAAAAAACCGTATAAAAAGAGGATAAGGCTTCATGGAACCAAACAGGTTAGTAGAAAAAACTTTATCCGTTCGTATAATAGACATCTGGATAAAAATTTTATATCAGTGGAATTTGTTGGTGAAGAGGTTTTTTTACTGCACTATGCTTCTCACAAACCTTTAAAGGAAGGAGATGACATCTGGCAGATTCCTCAATCCAACCCTGATTTTCACAGCAAAGATATACTTCTGTCCACTGTTAATCAGATGGCAGAATTGGAAGCATGGAAAAGCAAAGATTATAAGAGAATCCTAAAGGCTATCATTATAGAAAACAGCGTAAGCAAATTTGGTTCAAAATTCAAATCTGATGAAAATTGTTATTTGCTTTACTCAAAAAAGGATTTTGAGAAGATGCTTCAAGAACGAATGGGAATATCAGAGAAGATGGCTAAAAGATTGACTTCAGGTCTTCGTAATAGGATTAAATTCCCATTTCTTTACAATCAGCAGAAATTAACTGATAGGCTTAACCCTACTATTAGCTCTGAAAAAGAGCTCTTTTTGGAATTTAACCTCTATGCAATATTGAAAAGTGTAGTTTCAGGAATAGATACATTCAGAGAGAATTTTTTAGATGAAGAAACAACTGATGAAGAACGGGTTGACATTATTGTTGATTATATAATG
>JAEOTU010000178.1 GCA_016839665.1 Candidatus Hodarchaeota archaeon | reverse complement strand
TTAACCTTTTGAACCAATTATCAATCTCTGGAGAATTAATGTTTTCAGATGGCACTTCTCCTAGTCCAGACTCGGTGTAATTCCTCAATGTACACGATTTTGCGTGTAGCTTAGCGCTACCCGGAGTAGCTGTTACAAAAATGACACGGCTTTTTCGAAAACAATTGCGAATAATAAAATCAATTATGTCATCTCTTCTTGAAATTAGCTCACTTGAATCCCAGTCTTCCCGATTGTAATAATCTTTTCGAATGTAAAACTGATGTTTGCTTGATGCTTTACATCTTCGTACAAAATAATATATTTTGCTGCATAGCGATCGCGTGTCTGAATATGGAAGGTCGTTTATTTCATCCTTGATTTGTTGTTCGGCATCATCTTCAATAATTCCTGCCAATTGTATTAGATATTCCGGAGTTATTACTCCTTCATAGTCCAAAGGATTTACGCATCGCTCAAAAATCTCACTAAATAGGTTCAGAAAATTTTCTAACATCTTTTGAAGTGGTTTAGACAATATTCTTTTTTCATGGAGAATTCTGGCTTCTCCGAAGAGTACCGTCATTTGGTGGATTTGATCTTTAGTATTCTCAAAACCGTGTGAATCGTCAAGTACAATAATGTCAAAATCTCTATTCGTTAAGGAAAGAAGAAATTTCGAGAAATTAGTAATAACCAAATTACTGGACAAGAAATTCTTCTCCGAATTAATAACGTCACAATCCATGTTTAGCAATTTACAGACTTCTTCCTTTTGTTCGTTGCAATCCCAATGTTGAGCTTTTCCACCAGATAAGGGACAATTATATTCCCCAATTCCATAGACTAAAACGTGTTTTCCATCTCTTTCAAATCGTTTAATCTCGCCTCCAACACGTCTTTGGGCCTGTTTGGTGGCTGTGAGTACAAGTACGCTTCCACCTTCTTCAGAAACCTCGGCTATTATTGGAGAATAAATTAATGTTTTTCCAGTACCCGTTGGTAGGTCGATTAAAACATCATTTCCATTATTTACATGACCAACTATTTCTTCAATACAATCGATTTGATATTTTCGTTGATCAACAACTTGATATCTGTCGATAATGGACTTCAAGTCGATGTGGAATTTTTGTTCCCCCATGTTCTCCCCCAAAAAGAGTTGTAGCTCTCAGGAATAAATAACTACCTGCTATACACTTGTCTTGATAGAGTTTCTGTAGATAAACGAGAATGAAGAATAATGTTGGTTAAATCTTTGTACACCACGCATACTTACAACCTGTTTTGATAATCTTACAGGTGAATTAGCATTTCTTCTATACCCGATCATGCACGCGCATACACGAAAATTAATCTCTCGCGTACAAACATTGAAATTGTCTGTTGACATTCTATACACAAGGGGAGGTTTAATGCCAGATTTCTCAGGAATCGACAAACATAAGCGAAACAAGAAGAAGTTAATCTCACCACTGAATCAACTTCCTATTAGCCCTACAGATTGGATACGTGATATTCTTCCAGAACACCTCTGGATTGAATTCTTAAGGCAAGAATATTCTGAATCCGCGTTCTTTGGGCTACATTCTGAGCTGTGTAAAACGCTACAATACTACTTTGAAGAAGATTTGGCATTCTTAGGTCTGATTTCCGATTTTGGTCGTATATCAAAAGGTAGGCGACTGGAAATTTTAGATAAGCATGACGATTTGATAATTCGTGCGTTTGCAGAGCCATTTGGGAGCATATTGAAGTTATATCCCAAGGCCCCTTGTTATTGGCTCCTTCCTGAAGACTGGCTAAAGAGCAATGATGTACCTCCTACTGATGCTATTACAAGATTATCAAAGACAATTGAAAAACTACTACCATCCAAAGACCCCTATTGTGCTTATCTTCGAATGATTCCGTTACGTAGGATTTTTGAAGAGAGGAAAATTACCATCCCTCGCACAATGAAAACCATTGTAGACCTCTTCCCTAAGTACCCACATCTTTTAAATGACAAAGATAGGGCTAGGTGTGAATCCGTTGGACGAGCAATGTTAGCACTAATTTTAGCCCTAGGGAATTACGTCAATGTTGAATGGGCAAAATACTTTTGGAGAAGAAATTTCGAACTCAGCTCCTGTCAAATCAGGAAACAACCAATTTCCTCTAGGAAATCGCTAGACGAGGATTTCATCAATAAAGTCAACGAAATCTGCAAGGCAAACGTGAAAATACTCTCAGAATATCTCCAAGCAGTTTCAAGGAATCACAAATTCGACCTATACGCACCTGAGAAAGATGAAGTCATCCTAGGTCTCTTTTCAAGGATAGTTAGACTTGCCTCATCAATTCATGAGAATCCCTTTCTTTGGTCTATTGACTTCAGTAGAATTGTGTTAAGGTGTCTCTCTGATACAGCCATAACTTTCTGTTACTTAATAATAAAAAAAGATGATGCCCTATTTGCTTCTTTCATTGAGTACAGCAAAGGTAAAGAAAAGCTTCTTCTGCTCCATCTTCAAGATACACATCCAGGCAAAATTGCACCGTCTGGTGAAACAACCGAAGTACTAGTGAACCAGTTAGGCGGAGGTCTATCTCCTGCACTAATTGACATTAACTTAGGTGATTGGAAAGATGTTTCAGCCAGAGATATGGCCAAAGAATGCAACCTATTGGATATCTATCGAATAATCTATGATCCAACAAGCAGTGACGTTCACGGAACTTGGACCAGCATTAGAAACGTGAATTTGACATATTGTGCTAATCCCCTCCATAGGTTCCATCGATTGCCTCAGACTGAACCGCCGCCTCTATTCTTGCACCCTCTAGAAATCGCAATAGATATTGTTCAAAGAGCTATAAAATTCGCTCAAACGGAGTGTGATTTTCCTACAATGAAAACTAAACTGAAAAGACTGCCTGAACCTAAAACATAGCATCTTGCAAGACTTGCGTGGACGGTTCGCGCGCGTATTCTTTTGCTTCGACGACGACGGCTGATAGCGTGGGAAAACCTTTTTGCACGTATGGAGAATGGAGCTAGGCTATCAAATTGGAATGCGCGCGCAAGTGACAATGCGTTAACAAGGACTCGTCGCAACACGTATGCTAGTACTGGACATCCCCGACTGAGTTTCTGCGGAGAACAGATAATAGGATGAAACCGCAAGTCGTTTTGAGAGCTATGCCTGCAAGAGTCAAGAGAGTAACCGAGTCGGACATAAAAGGCATCTTGGAGATCTCTCGGCACATCTGGGATGGATACGACTATCTTCCTTCCGTGATCGAAGAGTGGCTCAAGGACCCTGGCTCTTACGTTTATGGCGTTAAGACGGATGAAAGACTGGTTGCGATAGCCAACCTTAGGC
>JAEOTU010000177.1 GCA_016839665.1 Candidatus Hodarchaeota archaeon | reverse complement strand
CACCGTGTCCCAAGAAACTAAAACGGAGAAGCAAAGAAGACAGAAACAAATTTTAAAGTATTTGGGAGAGTCCATTCACGAAACTCAAGATAGAACAATCGACAAAATCGCTGAGGTTCTCAGGATACCATTGGAATCAATTAATCAACATATCAGTCAATTAGAGGCAAAAAAAGTTATTCGGAAAGAATTTACCGTTTTAGATTCTTATATTTTGACGAAAGATTATGAACCAGAAATCTCACGAAAATGGTTGGAAATTGAGGATTACATCAAAAAGAATTTGTCTCATCCCGCCAAAACAACCCAAGCATCTATTTCTTTGGCATTTAATTTACCCTATTCAATTATTGGTCTTCTCTTGAAAGGAATGAAAGATAATCTTCTGATAAAAGAGGAGGAGGAAAAATTTAACTCCCATAGCATTCACTTCTACGTTCCTACCTTCTACTAGGTCATTGAGAGAAGTCTGATGTTCTTGAATTTGGACTACAACCAGGATATCAGATTGAATCCCGAATCGGAATAGGAAAATACTCCTTAATCTAATGTCCTGATAAAAAAATTATTTCTGTTCAGTGATAACCAATTGTTTGGAGTTCAGATTCCTTTTTTTTCCATCTATGTTCTTCGACTTCTTTCTCAATTTCTTGGATTAATTTATCATAAGGGCACAGAAGGCACAAACTGATATTCTCGACCTCAAAAAGATGATCTACACTCAAACGAAAACCAGTATCAATTAATTGACTGAATCCTTTGGGCACATAGAGAATTCCTTTTCTGATAAACCGAAATATTTCCTGGGTGACATTCTTCATTTCATTATGTGTTCTAACACCAAGAAGGCTCAATAAAAATCGTAAATTTTGTGTATTTGTATCCTTAAATGCCATTAAAATCAATATACGACAAGTTAATAGATCTGTCTCTGCATCTCCTATTTCTAGCTCTCTCAGTGAACGTTTTGGTATCATTTCTGACATTTTCTCATACATAAAGTATATGACCTTCTCTACTATTTCTTTAATATATATCATGAAGATTTATATTATCTTCATAGTAAAAAGATAGTATTATTAATTCTACTTTATAATAATATATCGTGATATAAAAGACTTTTCATTTTTTTGTCGGCTTAAGAAAAATTGAATTATGACCTTGACTATGATTTGATACCGAAGAAGATGTATTGAAAATGACACGACAAGACACGGTAGAATTATATGATCTCTTGGGTAAGCTCAACTCCCCTATTCATCACATAGGAGGCCTAGATGCCACTAGCGAACTACTTGAAATGATTCACATTGATAAAAATAGCAATGTTCTTGATGTAGGTTGTGGATCAGGTTATACTGCGTGTGATATCGCACGTAAATTTGAATGTCGAGTTGTTGGGATAGATGCATCAACTGTGATGATTACTAAGGCCCAGAAAAGGGCTGCCAAGAAGAAGTTGGAAGATCAGGTTGAGTTTCGTGTTGCAGATATTTTCGATCTTCCATTTAATAACGAATCGTTTGATGTCGCTATTTTTGAATCAGTTCTGAATGTATTATCAGGTAACAGAGGCAAAGCTATGTCTGAAATAATCCGAGTTATCCGTCCTGAAGGTCAAGTAGGAGGAAATGAACCTATTGTATTCTCTACGGCACCACCTGAACTTTTGCAAGAGATTTCTGAAATCACACCTTTTTTAGGTTCTTTACTTACACCTCAGCAATTAAAAGCACTATTTGAGAACTCACTACAGGAAGTAGTGATAAAAGAATATCCGTCTTCTAATATCACCTCTAAAATGGTCTTCCGTGATACAATGAAAACCATGGGGTTTTTTGGACTATTATCTTACTTGAGTAGAATGTTGTATTATTCTTTTAAAGATTCAAAACTCCGTCGTTACTCGAAATATTCGAGGCTTGTCCTTAAAGATAAAAACACGAGAGAGCACTTCGGTTATGCATTTATTATTGGAAAAAAACTTACCTAACCGAAATTTTGATTGGAAGATAGAGGTCGAAAATCATTTCATCCTCATGAACGAAAGGAGTAATACATTCTTCTAACCCAGGTTCATTCTCTTCATCCAATTCGTATTCTGTTGATGATAGCCATTCATTTAGATAGACCCAAGCCTGAAAGATAATCCACACTCCTTTAGCTCTAGTAACAGCATATAAACCACCTGGAATCTCCTTAATTCCTATTTCACCTTCAGGTTCAACATCAGGCGGGACATTGATTAATAACTCATAACCGTATTCTTCTTCTCGGGGTGACTCAGGATTAGATGGTGGTGGATTATTATAACCGAAAGTAGTATTTTTTCCAGGATGGTCGAACAATCCTCTGGGTTTTGCCCAAGCAACCAATGCAGCCCATGCTTCTTCTTCTGGTGTGTTACTGATCACGTGGGTATAAGCTACACGCATTGGTTCAAGTTTTACAATCTTCACTATCATTTTCTCTGTTCTCCAATTCTTATTTTAACCAAAAACTCCTTATCTCAGTTAATATAAAAGCCTTTACCACTGATCAACCCTCCGTTTGAGCAATAAGACCAAATCATTGGACCATTATTTGATTAACGGCATTTCCAACAATTTTTTATAGTATCGCTTTTTCCTTTTATTAGCTCAAACAATCAGAATTATAAAACTGATGATCGAGGTATTTTCCCCACACAATTTGAGCTTACTAATCTTCATCAAGGTAATCTTAATGGAAGTCATTAATACTCTAAAGAACAATAAAAAACGAACTGGCCTAATAATCAGCTTAGTGATACTCATTATAGGCATTATACCTTCTTTCATTTTTACTTTCTGGGCTGATTTTGGCCATCCTTACACGATCCAACAAAAGACACTATTAGCTGAAGATGGAGTAAAGATTGTTTCTAATATTTATTCTCCACAAGAAAACTTAAGTAATCATCCAGGAATAGTTGTGGCTCACGGATATTGCGGTAATAAGCAACATATGCAACCATTGAGCATAGAACTTGTTAAACGAGGATTTACTGTTGTTACCATTGATTTTCGAGGCCATGGTTCTTCTGGAGGATATCTAAGTGATCGTGATGGACTGCAATTAGATTTAATGGCTGCTATTGAATATCTTGATGGATTAGGAAATATTGACAAGTATGCGTTGGTTGGTCATTCAATGGGCGGAGGTGCGTCTTTCAATTATGTTGAAAACAATTCAGGTAAAATTGATGCACTAGTAGCGATTGGAAGTCTTGTTTCTTCTTCATATAATTTGAGTCGAATTCCCAATCTTTTAATGGCTGTTGGACAATTTGAGCAAGGAGCAACACCAGCTAGAGCATTAGAAGCATTGAAAACATATACAGGCCAAACAAGTGTAAAAATTGGAGAGACCTATGGGAACTTCACGGCTAGAAACGCTTGTAAGGTGGTTGTCAGTCCTACATCGGAGCATCTAAATGAACCTTTGGACTATACTATCATCTACGGGACAGTTCATTGGTTGGAACGTGCATTCAATGGAGAAGAGGGAGATGATGTTATTCTCAGTTCTCATTATATCCGATTCTTCACTCGAACAGCAGAATTAGGTGCTGTGGTTCTTTTTTTTGTATTAATTGTTTATATAAGTAATTATATCTTCAAGACAGAAGAGGATTATCCAAAAAAAGAAGAACAGACTGAATTTTCTGTATTAAAATTAACTTTCTATTACGTTCTTATTTCTTCGATTGGTCTGATAGCCTCCCAAGCATCAGGAGACTTATTTAGTACAGTGCTCCCAGTTTCATCAGGAGATCAGCTTTTTGCGGTTATGGTGGGGCATGCAATTGGAATACTACTCATTTACTCCGCTTTGGTATTTCGAGGGAAAGAATTCACTCTGAAAGATCTTCAGTCACAAATTAAAGACCAATATTCACCACATTCTGAAAGGGCAGTTATTTACGGTTTAATAGCTGCCCTATTAGCTTGTGCATTATTAACAGGGATAACACACTGGAATTCCAACACAACTTTTCCAACTGCAAGAGAACTTGGAACAATTTTGATGATGATTATTCTTTTCTTTCCGTTTCTATTTATCAAGGAGTCCTACTTTAGATTAGTTCAAAGTCAGCTGACTCCCAAAAGTAGAATTGACGAATATTTTAAAATGACTGGAATAGGCATTTTAATGGACATAGTTATCTTAATCCCAATAACGCTTCTCACTTGGGGGGAATTTCTATCATTAGCGTTAACAGTCATGATATGTATTGTGATAATCCAACAAGTCTTGACTACATGGGTTTATATCCATAGCAATTACAAAAGGAAAAATATTCTTGGATCAACAGTTTTTTTATGTGTTTTCTATGCTTGGATAATGGTCAATTTTTTCCCATTTCTGTGATGTAGTAATAGTAAACGAGAGGATGCTGAAAAATGGATGAAATAACGATCAGGACTTATTTTGGTTATGGTTTAATGGGTATTGCTATTCTTATCTATCTTATAGGAATTGGGATATTTTTTTCCTTCGGAGCAATTATCTTGTTTTTCTTAGGGTATTATCTTGGTAATGTTTCTCCAACTCATTAACTGCCTAATTCCTGTTTAAGAATCCTGAAGAAATCTTCCCTCGCATATCGCTCAATCCAGGGTTTGTGTCCACAATTTTTGAGAAGGACAAAGCGAAAATTCTCTAGAATGGAAGATAAAGGCTTCTGTACTCCTTCAGCGGGATGGGGATCGTAATCGCCATGAATTGCAACCACAGGACATTTGATACGCTTTCCAAATTCTAAAAGCTTCCCGCTCCTTCTCAGGTCTGCTGCTTCCGACCACACACCTTGGAAGATGTCACCCTGAAACTTAAATAAGTCCTCGGATTCATAGAATACAGGATCATACTCGTCAGTTTTTGAAGTTAATTCCCCAAGGCGCACAAGCGCCGAGTTCTTGCCAGTATCTTCGGAATCACTTAAAATCTTGATGACAGAGTCATATTCCACTTTTTCTTCCTTATTAAGACGAACCAACCTATTCTCTTGAACTTTTTCAGTGTATTTCTCTTCAAAGGGGCCACTTCCGACGAGTAATAGCTTTTTGACTACCACAGGATGTTTAGCAGCGACTAGATAGCTTAGCCATGCTCCCCAAGAAAAACCAATCAAAGTGATGGGAAGATCTCCATGCTTTTCAAGAACTATTTTGAGTTCATCGATTTGACCTTCGACTGAGATCTTTGTCTGAATCGGTTCCAAAACACCCCAACTAGATGAGAGCTCACGAGCTACTGGAGCCATCTCTCCACCTGCACCAGGACCACCATGAATGACCGCAATGCTATAGGGCCCTTCCCCATACTTCCTCAGGGTGTCCATATGCGCTTCTATCCTTGGCTTTCAGTATAAAACATAAATTGTCCTTGTAATAAATTACTTTTGATAAGAAATTGCTTTATTTTGTAGCCTCTTTTATATTACGAATAAGACATGTTAAATTTATAAAATTTCTATTCAAACGATAACCTCAGATTTATTCAATCCTCTAAATGAAAACATTTTTAAGAGTAAATCGTGTAATAACTCGTTAGAATCTATGACTAAGACGGGTCTAGTACCAACGGGTGAAAGACCTTGCTTTTCGCATTCGTCCCAATAGCTACGGGAAATGGTCAGGTGAGCAGACAATTTTGGGCTAGATAAATCCACCGAATCACTGGAAGTCATGATTGAGAGTAGAGTCAGAAACAAGCACTCCTGAAGGTTTGTGTGACAAATGGACAGGATAGAGGATGTAGGGTTACATCCGACATGATGGAGGTTAGCATCGGTAACGAGCTAGTTGATAACCTCATGTGAATACAAATGACTATATTTGATAGCGTTTGTGATAACCTCTGAGCTTTCAATTACCTTAACATCCTGATTTATAGTCGGTTATTAATATGACTAAAAACTCAGATGACAAGATTAATTTGAATAAGATTGAGAAATTACTGAGTACCTCAAGTACCTCATCGATTTACGCAACATTAACCAAAATCCAACAAGGGGAGATAACAGAAACTGACGAGGTGGACGATAGATTGGGGATAGATCTCAATGGCTTCTCAAAACATCAAACACTTTCTGAAGCAAGTATTCAGGAATTGCCAAAGGAAGAAAAAATCATTGAGACTATCTCTGAACCAATTTCAGTACCACCTTCAGTACCCTCTTCAGATGTCCAAGAAATCGACAAAGCAGCTACTCAATACAAAGTATCGATTATAAGTATGGAGTCAACAATTTCTAGAAGTTTTGATCGTACCCTCTTAAAAGTTGGGGGAAGAGAATTAGAATTTTCTTTAAATGCTATAACAACAGATAAGCATTCTGAGAAAATAAAAACTGTAATCAACGGTTCCGACGCAGGAATTATTGTTCTTCCTCCCTTTACCGACACAAGTGACATTCATACTATTATAAATAAACATGTATCTGAATTATGGAGTTTTAATGGACTGGGCCCTGTTCCTTTTATTATCACAGTCTTAGAAGACAATGTTACCACTGGAACTGTGCCCGAGAAGGAATTAAACCAATCTGTTCAGACATTTATAAATCATCTTAATCCAATTACCAGAGGGAACTATGGGTTTGGCATTAAATGTCATTTTATCAAGTCTAAAGAGACAGACAAAGAGTTGAGAAAGATTTTACGGGCTTTATCAATCCTGTTAATATCCTATGAACGTTTCAAGACACAAAAACTCTTAAGAGCAGAAAAAAGTAAATAAGACCTGATTGATTGAATAATATTGTTTTATGAGACAAGCGAGCATAAATTTCACTTGTTTAGAATAAAAGGTTTTTTACCTGATTTATTATGTTCCATAATTTCTTCTAAATATATGTTCTACTGAAAAAGTGCTTCAAACAACCTTTTAATAACTATAGTAATTGGGCTATCAATATTGTCCTGTAAATAGTACGGGATCAAGTCATCTACAATGAGAAATGCTTGAATATAGCTCAATAGCAAGATCCCTATAATCAATATGCGCGTCAGCTGAATATTAGGCTCATTATCGAGACCTTTCTGTAAACTATTGATAGCAATGGCTCCAGCTAAAATAATGATAAAAGGTTGCAGTTTCATGTTGCTGTCTATAATAAATTTACAGAAGAATACCTCCCCTAATAATGAAAATAGAACTACTGTTTCATAATAGAACAAGAACCGTTTAAATGTCGATACGAATGAAATTTGAGGCGTTATAACCCATAAAAGGACAACACCTGGTATGGCTATTAGAGTAGCGATAATTGTAGCTCCAAAAATTCGTAAAATCCCAGTAGCAAAAGTTACTAGCTCATAAGATACAAACTCTGCTGTTAAGATTACTAATGTCGAATGAAATGTTGAAAAAATTGTTAATGTTGAGAGAAATAAAGTCATATAGACCCAGAATGGAAATTCCATTGCCCGTTTAGGATTAGTCAAGAGATTTTTCAGTAAATCAATATTAGCTGTCCCAGCATCACGAATTGTATACGTTTCAGGAAAAACCTTAGGGACGCGTTCCTCAGTCCAAATTTCTTCGTCATCCGTCATAATCTGCATAATTTATTTCACCAATAAAACTGATTTGCATTGCTATTGAAGAGAATTAATAAAATCCAACGAAAGGTTCTGCAAGAGTATACTTTGTGGGAGAAACTAACAATGAAAATGAATCCTGATTCACAACAAATTAAGACATGTTGCGAAGGATGTAACTACCCAAAGGATAGAAATCTGGCAGGTTGGACGTCTAATATCTCTTAAGGTCAATATAGTCTTCAGTGATTCGCAATAGGTTATTTTCTTTCTCAATGATGCCATTGCTTACCAAATTCTTGACATAATATGAAACTAATGACTTACTGTTCCCTGTTATATAAGAAATTTCTTTTTGGGTGTATTGATTATATGTTAGCAGATTTAGAATGTGTTTAATATTCTGATTTTGAATAAGAGAAAACCAAACCTTTTCTTCAACAGAAAAACTGGAACAACAATCAAAGAAATGCTTACATTTCCCCAATTTAATGGATT
>JAEOTU010000176.1 GCA_016839665.1 Candidatus Hodarchaeota archaeon | reverse complement strand
GGTGTTTTCCAGAGAGCAACTGCGAATGTACCAACCATTGAACTGATTACACCAATTCCTCTTACAATTAGGGGATACATAATCCAGACAATAGCTGCTGCAAGTGAATAACCCGAATCCAGTGCTAGTCTATATAAAAACAAACCAAGTATAAGCGATGAAACGATAGTAACTTCATAGGACTCAAAGATGTCCGCAGCCATCCCAGCGCAATCTCCGACATTGTCTCCTACAAGATCTGCGATAACAGCAGCATTTCGAGGATCATCTTCAGGGATATCCTTCTCGACTTTTCCAACAAGGTCTGCTCCAACATCAGCAGCTTTTGTATATATTCCACCCCCTACTCTCATGAAAAGAGCAAGAATAGTTCCACCAAATCCAAATCCAAGAAGTGCATCAGGAGCAGCTGTTCCAAAGATAATAAAGATCATTGTACCTCCTAAGAGGCCAAATCCATCAGTCAACATTCCTGTTACAGTACCAGCATGATAAGCTATTGAAAGTGCTTTAGTATACCGCTTATCAACATCTAAAAGGTTACCATCTGCATCAGTTGCGCTCTGGGCAGCTGCAGCGACTCGAAGATTAGCTTGAACAGCAATCCGCATCCCAAATTGCCCTACCATCAAAGAAAAGCTTGCTCCCATTATGAAAGCGATTGTCCTACCAATTGCTACAATCAATGTACTTGTTGCTTCATCAAATGCAGCAAATTCGAATTGTGCTCCTTCTGAAGGATGAATCAAGTAAACACTGAGAAAAAGTGCTGCTGTAAGTAATATCACAATTGGCAGAATAGTTCTTAACTGTTTTCCTAGATACGCGTCAGCCCCTTCTTTGATTGCGGACCAAACCTCTTTCATTTCCTCGGTACCAGTGTCGTGCTTCATTACATCTTGTCTTAACCACCAAGAATATATGAAGCTCAAAATTGCTACAATGATGACACCAATAAGGACCAATTGTTCAAAAAGAGCTAACTGATTAAATGTTGTAAACATGATTCCATTTTTCCTTTATATTTATCTGTTCAGATTCATAATAGATTCAGTGAATTCCAATGTTCATGAATCAAAGAGTTCTTGTTGGACAAGAACCGTAATATGTTGGAATCTGAGGGTTTAAATTAAGCAAGAACCCCTTTCTGCAGCGTTTTTTATCTTCTTTCCTCCTGAAAAATTTGTCTTAGATTCTTATTTTAGACACAAGATGAATACAGTGAGATTTTTAGTAGAAAACGCAGTATGAAATCAAAAAA
This sequence comes from Candidatus Hodarchaeota archaeon, assembly GCA_016839665.1. The sequence continues at coordinate 2,617 of JAEOTU010000176.1, read as the reverse complement.
AATCATGAAATAACATAAAAATGAGTAGGAATGGAAAAAACTGTGTTCTGATAGTAATCTTTAATATTTCAGCTTTAACTCAAAATTGACAAGAAAATTAACTGCTCAGGTCTGTTATAGAGCTTTTATAATTACATACATACATTTTTTAGGATTAAAGAATGGTTGTTGTCTAAAATCCATCCTGAGGAATTTTTATGAAAAATGAGACCACTCTGCTTATGATTAAACCCGATGCAGTGCAACGAGCTTTGATAGGGCGTATAATTGCACGTGTTGAAGACAAAGGCTTTAAAATAGTTAGTTTGCGTCTGGTACAATTAACAGAAGCCATGGTAGATCGATTATATGATATTCATATTGGTAAGAACTTTTATCCCTTATTGAAATCTTTTATACTTTCTGGACCTGTTGTTGCTATAGCAATTCAAGGTAATAATGCAGTCAAAGTTATTCGTAAACTGGCTGGAATAACTAACTCTCCTGAAGCGGAACCAGGGACAATTCGGGGGGATTTTGGTCTTGATTTAACAAAAAATATCATTCATGCTTCTGATCATGTCGAGAGGGCAAAATATGAATTAAGTGTCTTTTTTAAGGATAATGAACTGGTCACCTATAAGTTAATTAATGAAAACTGGGTCAATTAATCATGGGGATCAATTGATTGAGGATTTTATGTGAAACGACGTAATCCATATAAAAGAATACGAATCGGGAGTATAGTCCGATCAGAGGTTCTTAAGGATAAGGAAGATCGTTGGAGATTAGTGACACCAACTGGGAGCTTTGTCTTCCGAATGTGGATAATGGGAATTGTCACAGAGAAATATACTGGGGAAAATAATTATGTTGGATTAAAAGTGGAGGATGGAAGTGGTGGGATCATTGTAAAAACATGGGATGGAAGACTTGACCAATTTAATAAATGGGATAAAATTGAAGTCTTAGGTCAGATTCAGATTTCTGAGAGGGATGAAGAGATTGATGTTTTTGTCACACCCGACATAATTAAGCTCATTCCAGATGATAATTGGTTCTTAGTGCATCGGTTGAAAATTATTCAGCAAACAAACCAAGTAACATCTATTGAGGTCAAATCTGCAACAGTAGGGGGTGTTGAACTTGGAATTGCTTCAATTGAAGACCTGAAAATAAAATTGAAAGAAGCAATCAAAAAATATGATACAGGAGCCGGAGTTTCATATGATCAACTAATAAAAGCATTTCCCAATATTGAAGAGGTTCAAATTGACGAAGCTATAACAGAGCTTTTAGAATCAGGTGAGTTTTTTGAACCTAAGGCGGGGATCTATTCTTCAGCTGTGGATTCATGATGTTTTGATAAACCACTATGGTCTATTCCATTGAAAGACGTAATACCTTATTTGCTGATCTGATAAGACTGTAGCGATAACATAACGCTTTCGGACGGAAGTGGCCAAGCGGCCAGCACGAACTAGATCAATTGGTTCAATTGTGGATGCTTTTGGAAAAATTGAGACAAGAAATGGAGCATGATCGATTCCTGGTCCTCGACGATAAACAGCAAAATCAGTTCCAAACTTTAAACCAGGCCGTACAATATAACGTTTACTTCGGAGATCGAGGTAAACAGCAAATAGATCCTCAAACTTCGGAAACCTATCCTTACAGATTTCAAAGAATTCGCTTTCTGACAGAATTAAATCATCATTATATATCGTGATTTTATTTTTTCGTTGTAGAAAAGCAGCCTCAAAGAGTGTTAGCTCTAATGGACGATTAAATCTGGGTGATTTTGGTTTCCGAATTCCCACGGGTTTTCCAAAATAACCTAATTGGTATATATTGCTTCCAGATTCCGAATCCCAAATTATTACATGCTTTTCAACCAATTGGGCTGGAACTGGAGCTTCCATTAACCTCACAAGTTTTTCGTTCATTTATTCATTTCTTGATCTCCGACTTAATTTTGGGGCTATTAGTCGGATGAGTAACAGAACATCCAGAATGACAAGTACAATAATCAACGTTATGGCAATATTGAAATTTGCTAATGAGAAATCTTCTGGAGGCTCAATGACTATGATTTTGATATCATTAGTTATTGTTACAAATTTACTTGGATTCAATACCGAAGTATAATACTCTACCTGTGCTGAAAAGAGATAATAAGTTCCTAACGATTTTGTCGTAACTAAATAACTAAACTGACGGGTTTCATTCACACCTATTTGACTATAAGAGAGAGCTGTAAGTCCTGTTATCTCAAAAACCCAAGGATTGTTAATTTTATCTTTAAATGTCACATCGTAAGCAGTTTGATTTCCAAAGTTTTGAATAGTGACAGTAACAACAAAAGATTCACCTAAAACGATTTCAGTTTTTTCTACCACCTTTGTAGCAAATAATCTGGGATATGTTTCGTTGAACTCCTCTGTTCCCGTTTTTAAAGCGGTCCCATAAGTAATTGGTTGATTAAAGGTGAAAAGTAGTCCAGATACTCCTAGAATCGTTAAAATTGCAACCCATAGCCATTTTGTCCAATGGTGCATCAATAGACCTCCATAGAGGTGTAAACAACCCTCATTGAATTATCTTGTTAAAGATTCTTGTTTCTATTTTGTTTTACTCT
>JAEOTU010000175.1 GCA_016839665.1 Candidatus Hodarchaeota archaeon | reverse complement strand
TTTGTCGAAGATTGGTCTATGAACTTCTTTCAGCAGTTCATTGGCCAAAAAAGAGATTTCGTTCAAAAGATTTATTGCGAACCTTGTCGTAAACGTGTTGTGCGGATTCGAATGATTGCCTATTTAGGGTTATTATTCTTGTTTGGTGGCCCAATTATCCTATGGCTTATTTCATCAATCCTCTTGCGAATATAGGGTTTGATATAAGAATAATAATTCTAATTTGGGATGATAATAACTTTGCCTTCACTTTCTTTGAAAGATTATCAAGAAGATCGTCATGAACGGGGTATATTTGATAAGCGGAACAGGTTAAATGACTTAACGGGGAAAGAATGGCTTTTCTCCACAAAAACGGTGATCCCAAAGAATTTCTCACTGATCTGGCCCCATAATACGAAAAGTAGGAATTATAACCCCATTCCTAGTGATTTGAGTAGAGAAATAGTAGAATCGTTTTCAAAACCAGGAGACACTGTATTAGATCCTTTTGCAGGAATAGGTAGCACTTTAATTGGAAGTTTTTTCGCTAATGAGTATCATCCTCCACCTAGAAGAAAATCCATCGGTATAGAAGCAAACAAAATCCTTGTGGAACAATATACTAAATTTACTAGGAAGTTAAACATTCCTGATCAAGGAATGATCATTGGTGATCCAGTATCAGTTCTTTCAAAGATAAAGAATAATTCTGTTGACTTTGTTCTCTCTGATATCCCTATTTGGGATATTTCGGAATCCAACGAGAGTGAAGATATCGCTATATCGCTTGATCGTTATAAAAAATCTCCAAATAGGACCCTCCAGAATTGGTGTTCTTCAGTAAGCTCAATTCTAGCTGAAACGATCAGTAAATTAAAAGAATCGAAATATCTTGTCCTCTCAATTCCTAACGGTTCAAGAAAAACGAGATTAAATAACAAGGTTTATCCACAAGTTAACTTTGCTCTTTCAACAATTTTGTCATTCAATCTTCAGAAGATAGGACTAGTGCTTAAAGCCGAGAGAATTTGGTTTGAAACGAATTCCACAATTGGAAAAGACATTTACAGGCCTCTTAACCGTCGATTTTTAGTTTTTCGGAAAGAAATGTCTTTATCAACTCATTTTAATTTAAAAACAATCTTTTTTGGAGATAAAATACCAGAAGGTAACACATTCATTATACACAAGGCATTCCCTCCCTCTTTTAATCATAAACTACGAAGTGAACACGGAGGTATGAAACCACCTGAACTAGCTCAGATTCTCATTGAACTATATTCGAAAGGAAAAGAGGAGGTCATATTGGATCCTTTTGTGGGAGTTGGGGGAACATTGTTGGGAGCAAGTATAGCTGGGAGAAAGGCAATTGGAATAGATATCAACGAGCGGTGGAAAACGATCTATCAGCAGGTTTCACAAGAAAGTGACTTTGCCCCCCAGGAATTTCTCGTCGGAGATTCACGTTCTCTTGTGAATAAAGCTATTAAAGACAATAGTATTGACTTAATTTTGACAGATGTCCCGTATTGGGCCATGGATAAGCTTCAAAAAACGAGAGGTCGTTTTTCCAGAGCAGGTGAACATTCACGAGACAAATTACACTCCTCTCTCCATAAATTCGATCAAGCTTCCATTCTCACAATTGAAGAATGGCTTGATGTATTGAAAAATGTTTTTAGTTCCTGTTATTCGAAACTTATTACTGGAAAATATTTAATAGTATTCATAGGTAATATGTATAGAACTATCGAAGAAGTTAAAGACGGAAAAGTTCGAAAAGTAGGAAAATATCTGTTTCTATCCTCAATGCTTGCTCGAGTGCTGTTAAACATTGGGTATCGCTTTCAAACTGAGGTTATTTGGTATGCTCCTGATAAAGCATTACACGTATTCGGGTATCCATTTTCCTATATACCGAGTGTAGTTCATCAAAGCATCCTTGTGTTTAAGAAATGAAACCAGTAGAGTATCAGTATGTATGACAATAGTGTCAGAAGGGAGAGCTCCGTTATTTCTTATTTCGTTTGACAATAAGAGGACTAATTGCCAACACTGTGATGACCAAAAAAAGGCCCATGAATGGAATTGTATCAGCAGTAGTAGTAGATGAAGTAGCTGTGTTAGAAGACTGAGTCGTGAGATTAAGTGAGATATTAAATATGTTAGAAAAGGCTATTCCGCTAGAAGTAGAGTTGTAGAAATGATATTTTACTCGATAGGTGTTATTATCTACCTGAAGGGACGAGATGTTAATTTGTGGAGTTTCCCAATAATTCTTTTCTAAATTGTAGGTCAGGTTACCTGAGATTCCAGTGGAATTTCCAGTATCAGTCAAAATGTCGTAGGTTGCTCCATCGGCTTCTTGCCAAATGAATT
>JAEOTU010000174.1 GCA_016839665.1 Candidatus Hodarchaeota archaeon | reverse complement strand
TTCACAACGAATTTTGTATTACTTTTCTTATTCTTTGGATTATATGGCGCTTTTAACGCGGCAACAGATGGCATTCAAAAAGCATATGCGGTAGATTTGCTTCCTCAAGATCTTAAAGGAACTGGAATAGGATTGTTACAAACTCTAGTGGGATTTGCTAGCATCCTAGGTGGAATGATTGCTGGATTCTTATATGATTTGAATTTCCATTTTACTTTTGTATATGGAGCTGTGATGGCACTCATTGCATTAGTATTATTATTGATAATGAACTTTTCTTCTGAAACAAACTCCACTCCAAATGAGTAGAACTATATGAGAAAAACTACTTGTAGATGGTAGAAAGAATGTAAAATTAGAGCGGGCGCAGAGGGAGTTGAACCCCCGACCAACAGGTATCTCCAGATTTAGTCTCAAAACTTAATCAGTAAAAGCCTGTCGCTCTACCTGGCTGAGCTATGCGCCCATGATTTTCTGGCGCCCCGGTCGGGATTTGAACCCGAGTCGGATGGGATCTGCAGGTTGTCAAACTTGACAAGTATTTGACAGCCATCAATGCTAGACCAGACTACACCACCGGGGCTAGACATTAGACAAAGGAGATAATTGCCTTATTGTATGATAAGTCTCCAAGTCTGCCCCTTCTTTCTCAATTTTTTAAATTAATCCCCTCTTATGATGGTACACATCTAGCTACTGCATAACCTTAAAATCCTAGAACCAATGAAAGGAAAATTGCTGGAAACCACTTCGTGCCAGGTGACAACCCTTAAACAAATGTGCTGGGGTGGCTTAAACGATAATTACATTATTATCGTGGCAAAGCCTGGTATAATCAGACTGTCTATTGTCTGAACGCCGATAGCGCGGGACTCATAATCTGAGATTGATTCTCACATCTGTGTAAGGGCATGAATCGCGCTTTCAGACGGGATATCCCGAAGTCGGGGGTTCGAATCTGGGTAAGTTGAGATTTACCCAATGAAAAGCCCCCTCCCAGCATTTTAACAGGTGAATATAATCACCATCTCCACATTTCAGTAGTACAATTGACAAAAGTATATTTCAGCCAAGTAAAATGTGCTCCGATAGTGTAGCTTGGCCCATCATTCAGGGCTCTCAATGTGAGTTATCGTTTTAGCTCCTAGGAGTTCCCCTGTGACCCGGGTTCAAATCCCGGTCGGAGCATTTCTCTTAATCTGACTATCCAAATAATCCTTCCATCCCAGGTGGAATACCTCCAGGAGGAGCTCCACGGCGTCCCCGCATCTTTCTCATCATCTTCAATTGCTTTACAGCCTGGTTAAATTGGTTTAGTAGAAGTCTTACCTCTTGAGAGGAAGTTCCTGACCCCCGTGCTATTCTTTGGATACGTTTCCCTTTAATTATCCTAGCATTATCTAGCTCTTCTTCTGTCATTGAGTTACAAATTGCTATGAATCTTTGTACATTCTTCTGACTTTCTACTTCTAACATTGGTTGTTTTCCTGTTAAGGCGCTAACTCCAGGTATTTTTGAAACCATTTTACTTATTGACGATTGTTTGCTTGCGCTCTCCATTTGCATTTTGAAATGACGTAAAGTTAGTTTCCCTTTTTTGAAAGCATCACGGAGTTCCGCTGTGTCTTCCTCATCGAATGCTTCATTTACACTTTGTACAAGACCTTCTATATCTCCCATACCTAAGAGAGAACCAACGAACCTCGTTGGATTGAATTCCTCAAAATCTTGGATTTTTTCCCCATCTCCATAGAATCGTATTTTTGCTCCTGTTACTGCGACCGCAGAAATGGCTCCTCCACCTTTAGCGGAGCCATCCATTTTTGTTAAAATAATTGACCCTAGAGGTGTTGTTCGATTGAATGCATCTGCTTGGGCTTGGGCTTGTTGACCTATGGTAGCATCAATAACTAAAACAATATCAGTCGGTTTTGCAATCTGAGCAATACCCTGCATCTCTTTTAATAAAGTTTTTTCCTCTTTATGACGTCCAGCGGTGTCTATTAAAATCAGATTGATTTTTTTCTTTTCTTTGAAGGATTTTAACCCCTTTTTAATGATCTTAGACGATTTTTTTTCTCCTTCATCACCGAAAACTTCTACATTGATTGGTGCTAAGTTTTGTTGCAGCTGAGCCAAAGCGCCTGGTCTAAATGTATCTGCGCCAATTACGCCGATATTATACCCTCTTTTTTGAAAATAATTTGCAATTTTTCCGATAGTAGTTGTCTTACCTGATCCTTGGATACCGATGAACATAAGAATGGAAGTTTCGTTGGGATTTAAACGAAGTGGAACATACCTTTTGCCTAGCAGGTTAGTAAGTTCATCGTAGATGATTTTCAAAGTATAGTCTCGTCTACTAACCCCCAAGGGGATTTGGTCCATGATTGCTTTTTTTCGTACTTTTTCGGTAACGTTCAGAGCCAATTCTAGATTGACATCCCCAGCAAGCAGGGCATTCTCCAAATCTTGGATGAGCTCATTGATCAAATTCTCATCTACAATTGGTGCCCCGCGAATTTTCATGATTGTTTTTCGCAATGAAGAGCTTAAAGAATCAAGCAAGTTTAATACACCCTAAGGGCTTGTTCATGACCGTTTTTTAACTATTAATAAATATTCTTTCAGAATTTGATTTTATGTCTTTTGAATGTTCACGATAAAGTCTTTTCTCCACTCATTTCTGACTCTACACTGTCTAATAGATAGTTAAGTAATGTAATCGTTTGAGAACTTAAATACACGTTATCGCCTAAAGAAAATTTCTTAAATTTGGCAAGAGTCTTGTAATCCTCTTCTATGAAACCGATATGATCACCAATTATGAAAAAATTATTGGTTTCAAGTAACAAAGTCGAATTGACTCCTTCAGTATCTAATAGTATGGGATTTTGATCCTTTAGTAGAGATTCCAGCGAACAGTCATAGAATCTTGTCCCTGGATAATCTAATCCTTTGAAGATTCGTTTAAGTACTCCTGCAATCGCTCGTTCGTCTGGATTAATCCCTCGAACTGTATTACCTTGAATTTCAAGCACTTTCTGATTAATTCGAAAGAAGATTTCTAATACTACATCTCTCCGGAATTTATTCGAAAGAAAGAAGACTGCAGGAATACATCGGCATAAGACATCTAATCGACCATAAGCAGTTAAAGCATTGAGAGACAATGGTTTGGAAGTATCTACGGTGTTTGAAATGATTAAAAACCTTCTCATGAAAATCACCTGAAATTCAGTCTAATGTTCATAGCATTGGTTGTGAATAAAAGTCAAGAGGGATTCATTCTTTTAATATTTTTATTCAGATTCTTAAAAATCAATAAACTATTCGTAGATTATTAGACACAATTATGTATTCGAAAGAATTTTGACTAAAAATCCGAAAAAATTAATTAAATTGCTTGAAGGGAGCTTCAATGAACAAATTTTTCATCTTAATCCTTTCAAATTTACAATCCTTAGAGAAACCATATTAAAAGATATATTTCCTCTATTAAGATCGAAGGCCTCGTTAAATGGAATCAAACCCCCTACGTCAAGCTCAATATTTAATTGAAAATGTCCACTGTTGTAACTCTTGTCTTGGTAGACAATTTGGTAATTTATTATCAGGACTGTCTAACACCAAACGAGGCGAAGCAATGAAAATAATGCTGCTGATGGAATGGGAAAACAATCATCGCTTAACTAAAGTAAAACCCCCAAAAGCTTCTTCTCTCCTTTCTAAAGATTTTAGCATCGGATACGTTTCAATCCAACGTTTTTTTCCAGATGTTCTACCCTGCAATTCTTCATGTGACATTTGTCAAGATAATCTCTCAACTCAACAGCTAGATACACTAACAGATGATGCTCTTCAAGCTCTTAATGAATATGAGTTTTCCTCTTTTCTCGTGGGAAGTCAATTCCCCCCCAATATTATAGATAAAGAGGATACTATTCGAGGTACTTATAATCTTGAGTTTGGGGAGTCTCTCAAATCTGAATTCAATCGTGAAATTGGAAAACGACTTCAAAAACAAATTAATCATGCTACTGTAGATTTCAAAATCCCAGACGTTGTTGTAACATTTGATCTCATTAATAATGAGATAAGAATCAAAAGTAATCCTCTCTTTATCTTGGGTAGATACAGAAAATTGGAACGCGGAATTCCACAGTCTAAATGGTTTTGTCGTAAGTGTAGAGGGAAAGGATGTGAATATTGCAATTTTACTGGGAAAATGTATCAAGAATCTGTTGAGGAATTCATTTCTAAGCCTATTCTTTTAGCAGCTATGGGTACTTCCAGCAAGTTTCATGGTTCTGGACGCGAAGATATCGATGCCCGTATGCTAGGAACTGGACGACCATTTGTTCTTGAAATTTCTGAACCTAAAAGAAGAGACCTAAATTTTGAGAAGCTAGAAAGTGAAATTAATGAAAGTGCAGATGGAAAAATCGAGGTTAATATTGAAGAAAGAACCACCAGATCAAAAGTAAGAGAGCTTAAAACAAGATCTAGTAGGAATGCAAAAGGATACCGCGCGGTTATTTCTTTAGAATCTCCATTAGAATTAGAAAAGTCGGAAATAATGGCCCTTGAAGAAGCATTTTCAGATATACTCATCGAGCAACAAACCCCATTACGAGTTCTTCACCGTCGGGCTGATAAAGTTAGATCAAGAAAGGTTATTTCATTTCAAATTGAGAAGACAGATCCACAGCAAATAACCGTCTACTTAGTCTGTGAAGGAGGGTTGTATGTGAAAGAATTGATCAGTGGAGATGAGGGGCGAACTCAACCGAACCTCTCAGAGCACCTTAGCACCACTGCTATTGTTTCCCAACTAGATGTAGTTAATGTTTTTAATAGTAAAGACTCTTTATGACTAAATATAACAGCAATAATTAAAAAAATCAAATCCTTATCAAAGAAATCCAAAAATAGGTCCGAAAAACTCCTTTCTAATGGTATTACTTTAGTTAATATCTCTCCTTCAGGCTTGAATACTGAGGAATAGCTTGTACATGTAGAGGCAGACCAAAATGGTTAAAAAATCAAAAGGTACGAATTTTAGGACAAGAAGAATATTCTCCAAGCATCCAAGGAATCGTGGTTTGCCTTCTTTATCTCGAACGCTTGCAACTTATGAAGTAAACTCCAAGGTTAATATTGTCGTTGAACCTAGCGTCCAAAAAGGACGACCTCATAGGAGATTTCATGGTAAAACTGGGATAATTTTAGAAAAGCGCGGTCAAGCATATCTAATCGAAGTTTCTGATGGCAAGAGTTACAAGAAAGTCATTGCTCGACCAGAACACTTGAAAGCGCAACCACAATGAACCTGCTTTATTTAAGGATTGGTGGTTAAAAATGGTTAGAAAAATTTTGGAAGAGAAACCTATTCCTCTTGGGCAAGTACACGAACTTCTAAAAATACGGGAAGAAACAGGTATTAACTACGTTCAACGAGTCACAGCACAACATGCTGAAAAACTTTCACGTGAGGCTGCTTATTCAGAGAAAATACTTCAGATCCTCCAAGAGGAGTTTGATCTTCCACGTATACTCGCAGTCCAGATTGTGAACATGAACCCGAAAACAACTGTTGATGTAAAAGCAGTAACTGGAACCAAATTGTCAGATGACCAAATAGAACAGCTTCTTGAACAATATTTAGAATATGTTGCAGAAGTTACAATTCCTACCCTGACCACCGAAGCAGATGAAGAGGAAGATGCTGAGGATGAACTAGAAGAAGGTTTCGACGATCTGTGATCTTTTTTTCTATATTTGAGTTCACCTTTCGGGTAGGTAGTCTAGTCTGGATGGAAATTGTTTCAGAAATATTCTCCTGTGTTATAATCTGTTGAGAGGGAAGAAGCACATTTGACTGTACCTAGAGTATAGGGACGGAGGGATTTTCATTACACGGTGCACAACCGTGATTATTTTGAACCCCCGATCTCCCGGAGTTACTCCGTCAACCAAAAGCGACTCACGGACCCGAACCGGGGACTATACCAAGCTAAGCCACGTCCCTTTACTAAGATACTGTATTTTACTTTATGCTTTTCTTGACTTTTTTGTTTTTCTTTTTGAGACTTTTTGTTCTATTTCCTCAATTGGAAAGTTTTGAAATTTGATTTTAGTTGGTACAACAAGATGGAGAAATTTCAAGATATGATTAATGGAACGAATTACGACACGATAATCCTGTCGTCCTATTTTTATCTGAAATTGATTACAGAACTGTTCTACGAAATTTAGTAGGCGTTGTGAATGATTCACAAAGCCCACATGATATTCAACCCATGTACAATTCTTACGAGTTCGTTCATCTCTATATAAATATCCATCTGTATCTATTAATCCTCGAACACAAGCTATAGAGTAGTTAGTATTATTTTGAATCCAGTTTGGAACTCCAACTTGTTGTGTAACTTTATTTCCACATTTTAAAACTAGTCGTTCCAATTCCTGTACGAGTACCATGGAGTGGATTCGTAAATGAATGAGTTTCTTATGTTTGGGTTTATATGATTTTACGTCATAATCAAACAATTCTTTGATGAGTTTCGACACATACGTGATATATTTGGGGTTTTCAGTCGAAAGGGAAATATCAATTGTGTATTTGCTTATATGGCCATCTCCTAGCAGAATACCAATAAATTCGATAAGATCTAGATTTAATTCAGAAGGAATTTTTAATCTATAATCAGTATTAGATTTAGCTTCAGAAAATGGATAAAGGATTGTTGGGATAGAATACCCTAACAACATTTCAAGTTTTAGGAAGCTTTCTTCACGAATACCATAACCACGATACAATTGATTACAAAATTGAGTACCAATCAATCGTTTAATATCATTCAAACTGTGTCCTTTTTCTTTTAGGTCGTTATATACGGTTCGCCACGTCTCTTTGGTTGCATAAATCAAACGCTATAGCACAACCTTCCTAGTACCAGCTAGCATCTTATGACTTTACGAATTGATTAGGAACTTTTCGGCTTATAAACCTAGTAGACTCCGTGATCCAAATCAAACGGCCTCAATTCCCGTTATTTTAATATCAAGAGATTAATATGTCGACCAATTTAGCCATGATCTTATGAAGTAGTCTTAATGTTCTGTTATTTTTATATCCTAATCTCTATCCCCTTCTTCTTTCGTTGTCTTATCTTCTATTTTCCTCTTTCCCTATAATGCTTCATTTCCTATTTGTCTATCATTGTCCATATCGGTTAATTGATGAAACAATAGTTTACAATCCATTTTCCCTGATAGTTTTTGTGATCTAAGGAATTAAATAAGCCACTCATTTCACGAATTAAATGGAGTAATTCAAGCTAGACTAATCGAATCTTAAATAATTCTAGATTCTCCCAAAACTGGGCTTTTTTGTGAGTTTATTGTCAGTTTAAATTAAAATTCTATGGAAAACTTAACAATGGCGTCTTTTCCAAACTATATTGAATGTATTCAATTGCTAGTACGTCATTCAACCCCTCCTGATGTAATAACTCATGGGATTCAAACAGCTCAAACAGCATTGAAAATTGCGCAAAAAATTAAAGAACAAGGGAAACAAGTGGACTGTGATTTTATTCTAGCTGGTGCTTTACTTCATGATATTGGACGTTGTAAATCGCACAAGATAGATCATGGAATTCTAGGAGGACAAATTTTACGGGAAGAAGATTTTCCGAAAGAATTGGTAAGAATCGCAGAAAATCACATATTTGCCGGGATAACAAAGCACGAGGCCATTGATCTAGGATTACCCTTTAAGAATTATCTTCCAGTGACTTTAGAAGAGAAAATAATAACATATGCTGACAACGTCTCTAAAAAGGAACCGTTATTAACCATAAACGAAGTAATAGATAGATATAGCAAATATCTTAGAAGATCACACCCAATCATCAAGAGAGTTCGCCTATTACATTCAGAAATTGAGAAATTGTTAAATAATAAGCAAGGATAGAATAATATTGAGATATATCCCCTCTCATAACGATTTCTTGGAATTTCTTCGAAATTATAAAAACATGGTAATTCTGTCGATGCATCCTCAAGCTGATCCTGATGCTGTGGGCTCAGCCATTGGTTTATCCAATTTAATTCGTTTTCTAAATCCTAAACTTTCGATTCGCACTTTAAAACCAAAATTAAGTGCCTTAAGCCAAAAATTATTAGATATTACGGATTTTAAATTTGATTCCATTGAAATGGAAGAAGTTCTTCCCCCTTGCCTCTTTATATGTCTTGACCATAATTTCATTAATTCCAGGTTTATCACTCCAGAAACTAAATTTGTTATTCTAGATCATCATATCCAGACTAATTTAGAAGTAGAAATATCACATGACTTTCGACTTGATTCTTTCCTGGCAACCGCCGAAATCATTGCATCTCTTTATTATCAAGCAAAAATCCCTTGTGATTCAAAAATTGCTAAGGGACTACTTGCGGGAATTCTCTTTGATTCAAGACGATTTTTGTATGCAGATCTTGAACTATTCGATTGTGTTAATTTCCTTATTAGAGATAATCCCGATATTTATTCGGAAGTTATGAAGCTTTTTTCTTCTTTCCGTACAAATTCGGAAAAAATGGCTTGTATTAAGGCAGCTCAACGAATGAAACGATTTCATATTAATGATACGATTTTGTTGATATCTCATGTAAGTTCATATGAAGCAGCGGCAGCTCGCTCATTAATCAATATTGGGGGAGATGTGGCGATTGTCGTTGCAAACCGAAAACAAGAGACTCGTATCAGTTTCCGAACGTCACCTAGTTTTCCAAAGGAGACAGGAATATCTATTGGAAAGGATATCATCCCTGCACTAATAAAACAATTTGGTGGATCTGGGGGTGGGCATGATGGTGCTGCAGGATATAACTCAAAGATATTAGACTTCAATTCTGTCAAAGAATTTTTGTTCATACATTTTAAGACCATTATCGGTGAAAGAAAGATGTAAAAGAGGCTAATCTCCTTATTGTCATGAATTCAAAGAATTAAAACTTTAGTATCATCAATCTTTTAAGTTAAAAGGAAATTAGAACGAATAAATACATATTCTTCCTTACTAAGATGAATAGTATCAAATTTATCTTTTTTTATTGCTAATCGAACAGCTAAATTATGTTTACATTTGGGAACCAGGTCATCCGTTCCACTGTGCTGAAAATCATAACAGCAACACCAGTAAGGATCAATCATATTTAGATACTCTCTTGTATTCCCCACGACGACCCATCGTTCTACATTACTGTTGATGATATATTTTTTAACACTATTCCTATTTACTAACTCCATAGCATCTTTTAATCGATTAGAAAAATTAGATGTCAATCAGCTTTTCACCATTTTTAGTAAAAAGTCGACAGCAGTTTTAAGTTCCTCAGATTGTGTCATTTCAGCTTTTAAATTTGAAATTCGTTCATTATAGATTTCTTCTGGGATTTCCTCGATCTCCTTTCTCACAGAAAGTTCTTCAAGGCTATATTTCAGTGATTGGGCTCCTTTTGCAGCTCCTTCTTTTATTTCTTTTAATTGAGTAATAGTTTGATCGATCTGCTGTATTATTGCTTCTTTTTCTCCCAAATACTCGTTCTTAAGAGACTCATAAACAGACTCTTGAATTTGGGCCTTTTTTCCTTCTAATTTCTCCAAACGGTCATGTAAACGTTTCTGTTTCTGGATCAACTCTAGAAAAGGATGTTTGTATGAACCGAATTCCTCCCTCTCTTTTTTCAATCTCTCGATTTCTTGACTTAATTCCTCTAATTTGTCACTAATATCGATTCCTTCGATTTCAGCACGAACTTTGAGCTTTTCTGCATGCAGCTCTAATTTTTTCAGCTCTTCATCCATCTTAGCTCTCTTTGCTATTTTTCTTAAAGAATCTGGTGATAAATCAATATCTTCAGTCGCCATCTTTCAGATCTCCGTAATAGAGATATAAGTTAAATTTGAGATAATTTTATCCAATAAAATTATTTCCTTTGGGGATTAACATATAGTTTTCATAACCTACATTTGCACAGAACTTTCTTAATTATTTTTGTTTATCCATTCAAATAGATATATTACAATTATTGAAAGCCTAAAGTGTTGAAAAATCATATTTATGAACTTAAAAATTATAGATTGAGATATGAAATGTTAATCTGTTGTTTGTAACAATCTATCAGAAATAATACTTTCATTTTCTTGACAAAAATTTTCTACAAACCCAAGAAGGATTCCATATTGACTTCAAATGCGCAAATAGGTAAAATTGTGAGAATTTCTGGCCCTGTAGTGGAAATTAGCGGCATGAATCGTGCTCAGCTTTATGAGATCGTAAAAGTTGGAGAAGAACAGTTAATTGGAGAGATTATTCGAATTAACCAAGCTGGAAATAAGCACATCTCAACAGTTCAGGTATATGAAGAGACTACTGGTCTAAAACCTAGAGAGGAAGCCATAGCAACGGGGAAACCTCTTAGCGCAGAGCTTGGTCCAGGTCTAATCACAAAAATTTATGATGGTATTCAGCGTCCTTTACCTGCTATTCAATTAGAAGCAGGAAATTTCATCACTCGCGGTATCACATCTATTCCACTAGATTTAGAGAAAAAATGGAATTTTAAACCACTTGTAAAAAAGGGAGACGTTGTAAAAGGGGGTTCTCATATTGGAGAAGTAAAAGAATCCAAAATGGTTACTCATAAGATCATGGTTCCCCCTAATATAGATATTGCAGAAGTATCTAACATTACTGAACCAGGTAAATATAATATCTTGGAAACAATTGCTCAAGTCGATGCTAAAAAACAATATCCTTTTTCAATACCTATAACCATGAAACAGACGTGGCCTGTTAGAAAACCTCGTCCCTTTAATCGAAAATTGGAAGCAACTTTTCCACTAATAACGGGCCAACGTATCTTTGATACATTCTTTCCTATAACTAAGGGAGGAGTGGCAGCTATTCCTGGAGGGTTCGGTACTGGGAAGTGTGTAACAGGTGATACGCCTGTTCTTTTAGAATCGGGTGATAGTATCCCAATCAAGCAAATATATGATGATCATATGGAGAATAATGGCATTATCGAGGAAGACTCAGAAAATGAAACATTAATTCGTCTGAAAAAACCCTTATCAGTGATATCATTTGACGGAACAAAATACAGCTCGAAGAAGGCCACTCACGTTTATCGGGGAAACACAAATGCTATTGTAAAAATTAAAACAAGAAGTGGAAGGGTTGTTGAAATCACTCCTATCCATAAACTCTTCAAATTCAATGGTGAATCCATTGAAGAAACAACAGCAAAGGATCTAAAAATTGGAGACAATCTTATTGTTCCTCGAAAGCTAGACATCGAGGGTGAAGAAACAAAATTTAATTGTTACGATGTTGATCTTTCTCTACGAGTAATTGATCTGCAAGCATTACAAAAAATGATAAGCTTAATCAAGCACCTTAAGCAAAAAATGACTTTAAAGCAAATAGCTGTAAAATTAAATGTTTCTTATGATGTTTTCATTGGATACTGGTTGCTCAAAAATAAACCTACCTTGAACTTCCTAAAGAACCTTGCTAAATTAGCAAATGCTCCCTTAATACCTGTAAAACTTGTAAAATCAGAGCGTCAATCAGATCCGTTTCAGATACCCAATTCATTCACAAAAGAATTAGCTGAATGGTTAGGCCTTTTTGTTGCTGATGGTCATATTAAAGGGAAAAAAGGAGGAATTTATCTTTATAATAATAACGATCAAATACTTCAGCGATTCTCTTTTTTAACTGAAATTATATTTGACTTAGATGTTGAAATCGGTCAAGACGATTCAGAACGGACTCCCTACGCGTGTATAAGAAACAAATCGCTTAAAAAATTCCTTTATTATCTTGGAATTCCAAAAGAGAGGAAAACATATAATGTGAGGATACCTCAAGCAATCCGAAAGGGTTCAGATGATTTATTAGCACATTTTCTCGCAGGATATTTTGCAGGAGATGGATCTTTTTATCGATATACGGTCGAATTCAGTACTGTTAGCAAGAACCTCTTCAGTGATTTGGGGTATTTATTGACACGTCTAGGTCTTATTTATAGAGCAAAAATAAAAGGAAACTCTTTTATTCATTACCTTGACGGAAAAGAAGTTGAGCTCCTTGCAGGAATATTTAAAATGACTGAGGTACATCAATACTGCAAATTAATCCCGCTCTATTCTTATGCTGCAAAGAATACACAACATTTTATTGGTCGCGACGTTGTACCTATAGGTAAACAAGTTCTGGTTCGATTACATCATGAAGTCAAAGAAAATACTGGTTATGACATACTTCGACAGCGTAAAGGTATTCGATTGAGTAATTACACTGAAAAAGGGCAAATTCCTACGCTTTCAACCTTACAACGAATTTCAAACACTTTAGAGGAACATCAAATTAAAATCCCATCAAATAAAACTCTTGATGCTGTTATCCGTCTTTCACAAGAAGTTTATTTTGACAAAATAATATCTATCGAACTCATCGAAGAAACAACGCCTGTTTATGATCTTACTGTTGATATAACACACAATTTTGTTGGTGGAATACTACCTTTCACACTACACAATACTGTATCTCAGCATCAATTAGCAAAATGGTCTGATGCTACTGTTGTTGTATATGTCGGATGCGGAGAACGTGGTAATGAAATGGCTGAAGTTCTAAAAGAATTCCCTCAATTAGAAGATCCTCGTTCTGGAGAAAAGCTTATGCAACGTACCGTTCTTATCGCAAATACCTCAAATATGCCAGTTGCCGCGCGAGAGGCGTCTATTTACCTTGGTATTACTATCGCTGAATATTATCGAGATATGGGAATCGATGTCGCGTTAATGGCTGATTCTACAAGTCGTTGGGCTGAAGCTTTAAGAGAAATTTCAGGCCGATTAGAAGAAATGCCTGGAGAAGAGGGGTATCCTGCCTATCTTGCGTCCAGAATTGCAGAATTTTATGAGCGAGCAGGGAGGACTGAAACACTATCTGGTCATACAGCTAGTATATCAGCCATTGGAGCGGTATCTCCAGGAGGAGGAGACTTCTCAGAACCTGTAACCCAAAATACATTAAAAACTGTGAGAGTCTTTTGGGCATTAAGTTACCCATTAGCACGTTCGAGACACTTCCCCGCTATCTCGTGGTTGGAAAGCTACAGCCTGTATATCGATTCTTTAGCTAACTGGTACAATAAAAATGTGTCCCCAGTCTTTAACAAACATAGGGAAGAAGCTATGGCACTTCTTCAAAAAGAAAAAGAATTACAAGAGATTGTGCAATTAATAGGACCCGATGCACTACCTGAATCAGAAAAAATTATTCTACAAGCTGCAAAAATGATTCGTGAAGACTTTTTGCAGCAAAATGCGTACTCTGATGACTCTTATTGTTCTTTAGAGAAGCAATACAAAATGCTCGATTTAATCATGCAATTCTACAAAAAAATGAATGAAAATCATAACGCAGGGGTTCCTCTAGGAAAAATGACTTCTCTTTCCGTTTTAACTGACATTGCACGCCTTAAATGGTCTTTTGATGCAGAATTCAACGAATTATATGAGAATTCCTCGAGCTTCATTCAAAATGAGATGGAACCAAGTGATTTTGGGATTGCTTGATAGATGGTACCACATGTGGCCTTAGCACCTGGACATGAGAAGATAACTTTAGCTCTAATCACGCTTTCCTTGGTTTTTATATTCTATAGCTTAGCCTATCCTTTTTTGATAATTCTAACACTAATTACTTTGCTGGGATTGGTTGCACACCTATTTTTCTTCAGGGATCCTAACCGCGAGATTAATGAAGACGCTCAATTCATTATTGCTCCAGCAGATGGCACAATCTATGAGAAAGACGCCTCAGAGGGAATTATCAGGATTCGAATGTCCATTTTTAATGTTCACATAACAAGAACTCCCGTTTCAGGAAATATCACAGATATTAGCTTCCAAGAAGGAAAACATTGGCCTTTTGTTTCGTTTATTCGGCGTGGAACGATTGAAAATGCCCGTCAAAATATTCATATTATAAATTCAGTTGGGGAATTTCGCGTAGTTCAAATCGTAGGAATCCTAGCTCGACGTTGTACAAGTTTTCTTTCACCTGGTGATCGAATTCAACAAGGTGAACGACTAGGGATGATTTACTACGGCAGTGAAGTCGATATGCATTTTCCCCCAGAAAAATTCGAAATCATAGTAAATGAAAAGGACAAAATAATTGCAGGACAAACTCCGATAGCAAAATTAAAAGAGAAAAGTATCTAGTATTTACCCACGGTGTAGAAAATGTCCTCACTTAACAAATTTATTCTTCTAGCTTTTTTGTTGACCGCTCTAAATGCGCTTTGTGGGATCGTTGGAATTGGTGTTTCGTTATTCTTTTCAATTAATTTTCCTTATTTACCAATGCAACTTCTGATTTTTGGTGCAATATTTGATTTCCTTGATGGTTGGGTTGCTAAAAGATCTCCTAGTTCATCTACTCTAGGAGCATATTTGGATTCTGTCGGAGATGTTATTACATTCGCTATTTTACCAGGAATTATGGTACTTAACTCTCCTCTCATTGGAAATGGAATTCTAGAGATTCAAGATGTGACAACATTTGTAATTGCAGGATTCTATTCGTTGTGTGGTTGGGCGCGTTTGATACGTTTTGCAGCACATCCTACAGAAATTCATTTTGATGGACTTCCTTCTCCTGCTGCAGCACTTTTAGTTGGATCTAGTGCAGTACTAGCCTCTCTCCCTGAGATGAATTGGCTTTTTTGGTCTAATGGACTTCCACTTACACTTATAACTATAATAACTGGATTTTTGATGATATTAACAATTAATTATCCAACTCCAAAGCGGGGACAAACACCTGACATGGTAGCAATTAGTATTGCTGGGATCGTAGTATTAATCTTTGTTTTTGTCCCTAATTATATCACTCTTAGCGTCATTCTTTTTATTGCCCTCCTATACACAATATTAGGGCCTTTTTACCTAAGACAGACAAGAAAAGACTAGGAAGATTCGGTTTTTTGATACTCGAGTTACACCTGGTAAGAACAAAATTTGGGATGATTTTCCATTAGTTACTTCGCAACTGATCTAAGACAATCCTCGTTAAAGTATCCTCTGTTTCTGCCCTTTGGTAAAGAATTTTCAAAAAATCGTTCAAATCAGTCAAATTTTGATGTCGAGATTTTATTAAAAGAGAATATTCTTGGTTTGTGCGATAAACATTTATCACACGTTTGTCCTGCAGACAGAAAGCAATGATTGAGTTATATCTTCCTAATGGTGCTTTGACTTGGATGTATGTGTGTATATATTTAGTCTGCCAGTAAGGTGTATTTATTGAGTATCCTAAAATGAAATTTTCGTTCTCCCACTTTTTTAATTTTCGGTAAATCGTCGGTTGATTATCTGACAATTTCTCAGCGATTTTATAAGTGGAAGGAGGAAATTCGTATGTTGTTCCTAGCTTTTGAATAGCGAGTAGAAGTTTCAGTTCATCAGATTTTAACTGTTTATTTAACTCTAAAACACGAAATCCCTGCTCTTTGTGAACTTTGATAACTTCGATCATTTGGTATTTCTGAAACCCTGTCTCACCAATAAGCTCGTAAATGTGATCCAGAGAATCTAAAAATTCCGTTGCATCTGGAAAATGAAACCGACAAATCAATGAAAATTCTCCTGTGATTCCTTCTAGAGTACTCATTGAGTTCTGATCATAATTAATTAATAATTCATTAACTACTCGTGGTTCATTTGGATTTGTCTTTAAAAGAAGAAAAAATACGCGTCGTTGATGTGATAAAGGATTAACCACTACCTGCCACGATTTTATTAATCCATTTT
Organism: Candidatus Hodarchaeota archaeon; assembly: GCA_016839665.1. The sequence goes on along the minus strand of JAEOTU010000174.1, from coordinate 9,374 downwards.
CTTTCATTTTCAGTATTTGTTTTCGTAACCAAGTTGATGAAAGCCCAATTTCAGCAGCAAGCCCCCGTAATGAAGAACGTTGTCGTACACTTAGAGTATGTAATATGAGTTCAGTCAGCTCAATAGCTTTTTGGCTCTTCATGCGATTCACTCATTGAGAAATGAATTAATCTTACACTAATTTATATATAGTATTGACATTTATAACACTTCTTCTACCCAATATGTATTAAATCAAAAATATCATCAGATAAAATAGAATCTTTCCTGAAAATATTTGCAGGATGGTGGAATTTTTTTGACAATTGAAACAGTTAAAGGAGACACATATGAAATTAGGGATCCTACTCTGAAAGAGGAAGGATTAAAAACCATGCAGTGGGCTGAAAGTCGAATGCCAGTTCTTCAGCTCATTAAAAAGCGTTTTGAAGAAGAAAAGCCGTTGAAAGGGGTACGAATTGGAGCTTGTCTTCATGTTACTAAGGAAACTTCACAACTGTGTGAAGCATGGCTAGCTGGTGGAGCAGAGGTCTATCTCTGTGCGTCTAATCCGCTGTCAACTCAAGACGAGATTACAGCAGCATTAGCTTCGAAAGGAGTACATGTTTATGCTTGGAAGTTTATGGACGCAGAAGGTTATTACCGATCCATTGGGAATGTAATTAACTCTCACCCCAATATAACCATTGATGATGGGGCAGATTTGGTCTCAATTCTTCACAAACTGAAACGTGGGGAAACTGATGAAGAAGTTGAAATTGTAAAGAGAATCACTGGTGATGAAACTAATATTATTGATGGAGTTTGGGGTGGAGCCGAAGAGACCACCACAGGAATTATCCGCCTTCAAGCTATGGCAGATGATGGAGCTCTGCTTTATCCTATTATGGCAACTAATTCGTCTCCCTGTAAGAATCTATACGATAACGTCTATGGAACAGGACAATCAACCATCGATGGTATCCTACGAGCTACAGCAGACCTCATAGCATCCAAGGTCTTTGTAGTAGGGGGATATGGCCACTGTGGTAAAGGCATTGCTATGCGTGCGAAGGGATTAGGAGCTCGTCGAGTAATAGTTACAGAAGTTGAACCTCATGCTGCTTTACAGGCAGTCATGGAAGGCATGGAAGTCATGTCCATGCACGAAGCAGCAAAAATCGCTGACATAATCGTTACTGCAACAGGATGCAAAGATGTGGTTCGTAAAGAACACTTTGAAAGGATGAAGGATGGATGTTTAGTCGCAAATAGCGGACACTTCAATGTTGAGATCAACATACCTGATCTAGAATCAATAGCTATTGACAAGATTCAAATTCGCCCATTTGTTGAACAATATACTATGGCAGATGGCAGAAAAATCAATCTTCTTGGAGAAGGGCGTCTGATTAACCTTGCAGCTGCAGAAGGACATCCAAGTGAAGTGATGGGGCTTTCTTTCTCCCTTCAAGCTCTCGCCACTGAATACATCGTTAAGAATAAGGAACAACTCGCCAACCTTGGTGGGAAAGTTGTTCAGATCCCAAAAGATATTGACGATAACGTTGCCTATCTAAAATGTGACGAATTAAGTATAAAATTGGATGTTTTAACTCCTGAACAGGATAAATATCTCTCTAATTGGCGTGTAGGAACTTAGATCTCCATTTTTCTCTTTTTTTATTCTTTAGCTACTTTTTCTTTCCTTTAAATGTTCAGTTAGAAAACTGTAAAGAGCAGCTTTAGCTTTGGCTGTCAATAAATGTTCTGTCAATGTATGTTGAAATGATTGTAGAGCTTTTTGATCATAGTGAAACTGCACATCTTTATACTGAACATTTTCTAAAATTAGATTCTCAGGTGGAGCTGCTTTTGGTTTGAACTTAACAGTATTGGATTCTAAAAGAATTTGAGTATATTGAGAATCACATTTTCCATTATCTAGCTCAATTAGGTGACCAATAATCCTTCTAACCATTTGCCAGAGGAAAGATTTGGAGGATATTCGAATTTGGTAAGTATTAGCCCCAACTGGAAAGATATCGGCCGTTTTGATTGTCTTAATGGTTTTTCTTTCCTTTTTAGTATCTCTCTTAGCAAAATTACGAAAATCATGCTCTCCTACCAATATTATTAGCGTTTTACGAGCAAGAGAGAATTTAAACTCGTTTTCAGGAGCCAAAAAATAGGAGTATGTGCGCATGACTGCGTCTCGTCTTGGGTGAAAATCGGAAGAAACTCGCGAAATTCCTATCGCACGAATCGATTCTGGTAGATATGAGTTGATTTCAGAGAGAATAGGTACTTGTTTGCAATGAAATGTTACAACTTGGCTAAGCGCCCCTACACCACGATCAGTACGACTTGCAAACCGAATTTGGGAAAGTTTTTCAGAATCAACCAGTCGAGCGTTTTTCAATGCTGAATTAATAATTGTAAAAATGTTATTAGATAGATGTAATTGGCTGCTGAATCCCAAATAATCCTTCATGGGAAGATAACCAAAGCAAACTGCAAACTTCTTCATTATTCTTCTCCAGTTTTTCTTTTGTTCATGATCTTATGGATTTGAACTTGATTTTCTTCATAAAAATCAATTAGCATTCTCTTAAGTTCCTCACCAGCGTTCATCGAGAGCAAATGGAGACGATTCTGAGGGAAGTTTTGCTGCCAGAACTCCAAAAGTTCTTTTTTTTGGAGTTCATCGAGTAAATCCTCTTTACCACAAATTAAAAGGAAGGGAACTTCATGAAATTCACGTAAAACTTGATTATAGAGATTTACTTGATAGGTTAAAGCATTTTTTTGTGTGAAATCAAAAATAAAAACGATACAGGTTGCTAAATTTTTCAAAGCTGCGATTGCCCGTAATTCAATCTCATTCCGTTCTTCTAATGATCTATCTAAAATTCCTGGGGTATCAACAATTTGACAAGGAATGTGAGTAATTGGTTGTTTGGATGTGCCTGATACATATACAGGGATTTCTAAATGACCAAGAGTCACTTCTTTAGTTGTAAAAGGATAAACTCCTATTTCAGGTCTTGCTGATGTTACTGCATTTACTAAAGAGCTTTTTCCGACATTCGGATATCCTGCTATACATATTGTTGGTTGATCCAAGTCAATGCCAGGCATTATGCGTGTTTGAGCTCTTACAGTCTCCAAAAACTCTAATCGTGTATCCAACTTAGTGATGACAGATTTCATTCTCCCGAATGCTGCTCTTCGAATGTTTTTTGCAGCCAATACTGATCTTGCGTGCCAAGCATTTCCGAGGTACTCACGTTTGAGCTTCCAAATGACTTCAGCCGCACCAGAGAATGATCCCAAAGTCTTTCGTATTTCATCTATTCCAAAACTAAGATCAATGATTTCTACATAGAATCCAGTTATGATTTCTGCATCCATTCGAGGAAATTCTTTTACAATTCGAAATAAACGATTTCGTAATTCCTTAGATAAAAGTTCGATACGAGTTGCTTCTTTCTTTCGAATTCTTTGTAAGGGGGGTACACTTTCGGATGTTCCCCTGATTGATGTTTTCATAACGCTATTGTATGCTGTAGAAAATAGTTTTTCCGCTCTAGGTATGGGAACAATAGAACGAAAAGGATTTTCGGATGGCATAACGAAGCTTCCACTATATACACGAGTTTTTACCTTGATAATTAGTCAGTTTGATGGATAATATCCTGTATCCTGTTCAATCCATCTATTGACTCTATGACTTTTAGAACGGCTTTAGGAACCATGTGACGCCATTCAGTTCCTTCCGCCATATACTTGCGAATTTGAGCTCCTTTCAGATCCTCACGATTGAAAAGGCCAGTAGATTTTACTTCCATTCCCGCTTCTGTGAATAATCTCGTAATAAGAGTATTATTAGTGTATACATGCGTAAACGGAGGGCAGTAACTGCGTAAATGGCTAACCCACACAGAATTCCGGTGTATATCGGGGACGGAAACAACGAAAATCCGTTCAAGGGGGATATTTACTTCTTGTATTGCTGCTCGAATCATCAAGAATCGTTCTCCAGCGGTGAAAGGATCACTAACAGTATGAGATTCTTGAGTACTCCCAATTGCAATGATTATTTCTTCATCTTGTTCTAAGATATCCTGAACAGCCTTTAGATGACCTAAGTGAAACGGATTAAACCGTCCGACAAAAAGCCCACGATCTTTATTCATTCTTCTTTGCCTCTAGCTGTTTTTCTTTTTGTATTATTGCATGTTCTAGGGAAATTTCCCCTAATGCTACTATCCGCGCTAGTTCTACGTCTAAAGTAATTCGATTACCTGACATATTTCGACTCCATTTTTGAATTTCTTTTATTCTACCCTCGGGTACAATACTTCTTACCAGGTGATTCTTCACCTTTCCATGACGATGAGCAATTGCAATTGCTGCTGTTTCATCAGGACTAAAAGGGAAATCTGGTGTCATCTTTTTTTGACTTGAAAAAGCTTCTTGTACTATCTCAAGTTTAACGTTGTCAAGATTACCAAAGACGGTAAAAAGCTTGTTAAAGATTACTTTTGAAACCGAAGTAGGTTGATCACCAACACGAATTACCACCATCTCACTAGGAAATAAGATCAAATATTCCTCTATCTTTTTAGTCAATTGAGGGAGTTTACTTGTTTCTGCTGCTAAAGTCATACCATCACAAATAGCTGCCACTCCTATATGTTTACCAGGATCGATTCCCAAGATTAATTGCCTAAATTTTGGCTCCCTCCTTCTAGCAATAATACCAATAATTTTTGAAATAAGATCTGGTTGAATCTGCTTGGGTTGGAGTTGAAGAGTTTGAGAAGTATTTGAATGATTTATCGATTCTTGTGTTGTGATAATTAGATCAAACTTTTGAATAGGTATTGCTTGATTAGGTGTGAAGAATTTAACTCTTAATGGGGATCCTTCGAATAACTTCAATAACCTGTGATACAACCGCGTATCATCGGTTTGAATGGCAATTCGATAGTTTAATGGCAATTTTTACCCCTATATCATTAAAGCAGTTGATAGATCCTACTTTCACATACAATATTATAGGTCTCTCACAAGCTATCTTTAGAGAAATCAATTAATTTTTTTATATTACTAATCAGAGATCATTAACACCAAAGAAAGAAGTCCATCTTATGCAAAATCCCCTCCTTTCTCTTATTGGAAAAAAAAATATTGCTGTTCAGCTTTATGGGCTCCCTGGAACATACAAAACAACGTTTTTGGCTCAGATTATCCGTAGAAAATTAGAGGGAGGATGCAATAAAATTTACTTATTAGATGTCGGTGGAAACTTTCCAATTGTTCGACTGAAATCAATCAAACATCTACTAAAGAAAATAATAGTTTTCCAACCAAAAACACTAGAAAAAGAAGCTGTACTATTAGATGATCTGAATATTCAAGTTCTAACTCAAGATTCGGTTCTCTTGATCGATGATGTTTTTCGACATACGAATCTCAAAGATCAAAACACTCTTCATCTTAACTCATATATTTTGGCGATAATCAAAGCTATTTCAAAAACAATTGATTTTCCTATTATTATAACCAATCAGGCGCGTAGCTTTGATAACAGTATTCGCCCTTTTCTTCAAAGTCTCACCCTCCAGTACTTAGATTGGCACTTTTTATTTGAAAAGTCACAAGATCCTTATAAGATTATAGTCAGTTTTTTTGATCACGATCAATTTGTCTTACAACGAGAATACAGTATTAACTCCTCAGGCTTTTTGATTGATTTTTAGTCTAGGATGCTTTAGATTCTTCTTACTTGTTTTAAAAAGTCTTGATAGGGTATTCTAATATAAGTTGGTCTCCCATGAGCACATATTTTTGGATTTTGAATACTTTCTAACTCGTGTAAGAGATCTTTTGCTTGTTGAAAAGAAAGATTCTCTCCTGCACGATAAGAAGCATGACATGCTATTAAGCTCAGAATCTCATGAAATTGACCCTCAATTACCATCTTAGGAAGAGTATCTAGTAATGATTCCAAGAATTTTTTCAAATCAGTTTTTACAAGCATTTTAGGAATCGCAAAGACTTCAACCTCTCGTTTGGTTCCTTTAGGAATTCTGAAATCAAATCCTAAGTTGCTCAAATGAGAGAGAGAATCCATTATACGCATTCGTTGCTCTGGAGTGCAAAATAATCGGAATGGTTTAAGAAATGTTTGAGATTTAACTTTCTTTGTTTTGAATAACGCCGTAAGCTTTTCTAAGTTAATTCGTTCATGTGTAGCATGAAAATCTAATAGAATTAAATCATGATTCGATAAATCTTCTAGTAAAAGAAACTCATCTCCGAGAGAACCTCGGAATTTTAAATCCGACCCGAAAAAATCTCTTATTTCACGTTCTTCAATTGGACCTTCAAGAAGTTGGGAATCAGCACTTTCAAGAGAAAGCGGAAGCTCAGAGGATTTAATATTAGGATGAAGGCTTAATTGATATTTTTTATCAAAATATCCAATATTTCTACCTGTTGACGATGCAGTTACTGCCTTAACTCCCCCAATTTCTAATTTTGTTTGTTTTTTTTCCTTCACTCGTGATTTAAGACGTGGAACAAAGTCTTGAGTCTTAAGACAATGTGTTACGGTTGAACACACTGCTGTCATTAAATCCTTTTCATTATAGAAAAGGACTTCTCGTTTTTGGGGGTGGATGTTAACATCAAAGTATTTTGGGTTAAGTTCCAAAAACAAAAATGCAACAGGAAACTCACGTTTCATCAGATATGATCCATATCCTTCCTCTAAAGCAGATTGAAGAATCTCTGAAAAAATGCGTCTCCCATTCAGAAAAAAATACTGGTACTTCCTGTTTCGCTTATGATGACCGGGTTTACTGAGATATCCATGAATTAATATTTCACCTTGTTGGATCATACCAACATCCAGCAGAGATTCAACCAGTTCTTTCCCAAGAGTTTCCCTTATCGCGGAAAGGTGATCAGGACTTTTTACTGTCTGAAATTCTAGCTCTCCGTCAGCAAAAATTACAAATGAAATTTGAGGATGCCCAATTGCGTACTGAGCAATAACATCATAGATATGAGCTTGTTCAACAGAAGCTTTTTTCAGGAATTTTCGTCGAACAATAAAGTTGAAAAAAAGATCACGGACACGTACAAGAGTCCCTGGGGTAGCCATCACTTCCTCTGAAATCTGGACCTTGTCTACATCTCCATCTACAGTAACACACGATGCTAATTCGTTTTTAGCTGTTCGACTAGTAATCGAGAATCTTGAGACCGAGGCAACAGAATATAACGCCTCACCACGGAAACCCATTGTAGAAATAGCACCTAGGTCTTGTTCAGAGCTAATCTTACTTGTTGTATGACGTTTAATAGCTAGAGGGAGATCTTCTGAAGGGATCCCTTTTCCATTGTCTTTTACTTCAATCAGATCCTTCCCTCCGTTCTTGAAGGTAAGATGAATTTCTGTAGCAGAAGCATCAATAGCATTTTCAATTAATTCTTTAACAACAGACGCTGGACGCTCAATGACTTCCCCTGCCGCTATTTTAGACACACAGATGGGATCTAAGATTTGTATTCTAGCCAACCTTTGATTCTCCGTCACTTATATCTAAAGAAAATCTTAGTTTATACAATTTATCACCCCTATATTTGTTAAAGAAGTAATAGTTTTTATATCCGAAGATTCTCTCATTAAACTAAATCAATTATAATCGTGAGTTTATGGTTCAAAATATCGTGCTACGATCCAAAGTCCGAGAAACGATTGTTACAATTTTTCTGATTATCCTCTTAATCAGTTATTTTCCATTTAATGTTATGGGGACAAAGGGATCTGGTCTATCTTTGGTCTTATTTCAACAAATAACAACAAACATAAACTTAGATGATTGGCAACCTGGTGTTGGTAATGGTAGTATTTGGCTCATAAAAACTGATGAGGAGGGAGATATTGAATGGGATCAGGTCTATGGAGGAAAGGATGCTGACTTGGCTTATGCTCTCATCCAGACCACAGATGGCGGGTTTGCTCTCGCAGGAACTACATTCTACAATGAACTTTCCCCAGCTGATCACCTATCCGACATATGGCTTATAAAAATGGATGGAAATGGATCAGTTCAATGGAATCAGACTTATGGAGACACACCTAGGAATAGTGCATATACTCTCATTCAGACGGTAGACGGGGGCTTTGCACTCGCAGGTGGAAGGAATTATGACATGTGGCTCGTGAAGATTGACCGGAATGGATCAGTTCAATGGCACAAGGTCTACGGAGGGGTGAAAAAAGAAACTGCCTACGCCCTCGTTCAGACTACAGACGGAGGATTTGCACTCGCAGGTACCACTAGCTCATACGGCGCGGGTGGTGATGATATATGGCTCGTGAAGACCAATACCAGTGGAGAAATCCAATGGCAGAAAACTTATGGAAGTATATATGACGATTTTACCTCTACTCTCATCCAAACGGATGATGGAAACATTGTCTTAGCAGGAAACATCGCATCTCCTACTTCTGCTAGTCACTCCACGTATTTGGTAAAGATCAACTCAAATGGTGTTATGAAGTGGAATCAGACTTATAATATTTCACAATACAGTTTGAATTATGCTCTCATCCAGACTAATGATAATGGCTTTGGCTTAGCAGGCTGGATCCTCCCTTCTCTCCCCATTACTGTTGGTGAAGAGATGTGGTTTGTGAAAACTGATAGTAATGGGAATGTCCAATGGAATCAAACTTATGGGGGGATGGATGGGGATATCGCTTATTCTCTCATTCAGACTAAAGATGGGGGGTTTGCCCTCGCGGGTAGTACGAGATCATATGGTGCTAGTCGTCAAAACATGTGGCTTGTAAAGACTGATAGCACTGGAGTCATCTTGTGGAATCAGTCCTTTGGGGGAACGCAGAAAGATTATGCCAGAGCTCTTCTCCAAACTGCAGATGGAGGGTTTGTATTGTTAGGTACTACTGAATCTTACGGCGTGGATGATAATATCTCAAAAGAACTTGTTTTATCTGATAATATCATATTTGGAGTCTCTATCTTGATAAGTATTACTATTATACTCATAACATTGAAACTGTTTTTAAAACGAAAACCAACCGACAAGTCTTCAAAGAAGTAAACTCTATAGATACATGTTCAAGTCAAACGATTATTTCTTCTCAAGCTTCTTCTCCAATTCTCGCATGTCCTTAATTAATTCCTCGAGTTTTTGCAGAGCTTCAATAGGTGTTTTATAATTCACATCAATATCTGTATAATTCTTTAAGAAAGCTAATATTCCGAATCTAAGATCCTTCAGCTCTTTTTCTATATGTTGATGCCCAACACTTTTTGAAAGAGCTTCAGCAAGAGATAGTTGTCTTGGTT
>JAEOTU010000173.1 GCA_016839665.1 Candidatus Hodarchaeota archaeon | reverse complement strand
GAGCAACAATTAACGTTTGATTTGTCCCAGCCTTCGTGACATTGGCGTATACATTTGCACCTTGACCAGTAGGATTGGTTACATATCCAGTAATACCAGAAGCAACACCAGCAAGATTCCGTGAGTGGGCAACTGTTACCCAAGGTGAATCTTCGTGAATAATCGAGCAAGCTTCCTCGTATAATGGTTCTCTAACACTCTTGTCAAAGGTCCCTTGGGCATCCAGTAATAATTTATCGACTTCATCATTGTCATAGAACGCAACATTCATTGCTGTTCCAACTACTGCAGAATCTCCTGATAATAATACGTACATAAAATTATCTGGGTCACCGATGTCTGCACTCCAACCTAACAGGCACATATCATGTTCGCCATCTTCTGTTCGGTCGAGGTATTCGCCCCATTCATAAGTTTTGAGAGTTGTTTTGATCCCAATATCATCCAAATCTGACTGCATGATTTCTGCTACAGATTTAGCATCTGGGAAATAGGGCCTCTCTACTGGCATATACCATAATTCTAGGTCTAATTCTGTTGCTGCAGCAACAGGTGCCGGTAGACTCGCCACGACTAGCCCTAGGGCTAGCATCGTGATACACACTAATCTTATTTTCTTTTTCAGATTCCTAATCTCCTTTTTAGGATAATTTTTGGACAATTGTTATTTTTGTCTGTGAATAATAACAGCTTTCCAAAAACAAGAATAGTATATATCGATTGAGTCTTTTAAGGTTTTTCTTCCTGTCGAATCTTAGAAGTAAAAATATTTGTAAGTACGAGGTGAATGCGTTAAAAAAGCAGTGTTTGAATAGAAATCTGCATCTTTCAAAACAATTATTGCATCTTTGGAAATTCAATTGAAGTAAAAATTTTTTTTTCGAAAGTTGTTTCAGTACATACAGTCGAACTCCAACTGCTTAAACGAAAGTAGAAAAATAAGAAAGAAAAACATATAACACGATATTTTTAGGAAAAATTACATATAAAAAAAACAATGCTGGGAAGATTATTGAATTCCAACTCCACTCCAGATGAATCAGATTATATCCTCAAAGAATCAGGTTCTGATAACTCTCTAGTCAGTGTAAGAGGCTTACGCGTATATTTTTTTACTGAAGAAGGAATTGTTAAAGCTGTTGAAGGAATTGATCTTGACATAGAAAAGGGGGAAACTCTGGGGTTAATTGGAGAATCTGGGTCAGGGAAGACAGTGTCTGCACTATCAATGCTTCAATTATTACCCATTCCTCCAGCAAAAATAATGAGTGGATCAGTCTTTTTTGAGAATGAAGACCTATTAAATCTATCTGATGAGAAAATGAGGAAGATTCGAGGGGGAAAAATTTCTATGATTTTCCAAGATCCAATGACCTCCTTGAATCCGCTTTATTCTGTGGTTAACCAAATTGGAGAGAATCTAAGAGTACATCGTGGTATGGGTCCCGAAGAGGCGACTACAGAAGCAATCAAAATGATGAAGGAGGTTGGTATTCCTGATGCTGAAAAGAGATCGGAAGAGTTTCCCCATCAGTTTTCTGGGGGAATGCGTCAAAGAATAATGATAGCTATTGCGCTCTCCTGCAGGCCAGCACTATTAATAGCTGACGAACCTACTACAGCATTGGACGTAACCATTCAAGCTCAAGTACTCAATTTAATTGATGAACTAAAGAAGAGATTTCAAACCTCCGTTTTATATATTACCCATAACTTTGCTGTTGTCGCTGAGATTGCTGATCGCATAGCTGTTATGTATGCTGGATATATTGTTGAAGAGCATACTTGTTTGCAGTGTTTTGAAGAACCAGCTCATCCTTATACACGAGATCTTTTGTCCTCTATCCCTAGAGTGGATCGTAAACTTACTCACTTAGAAGTGATTAGAGGTTCCATTCCTAACTTAATTTATCCACCTTCGGGATGTAGATTTCATCCTCGTTGCAAAGAAGTAATGGAAATTTGTAGTAAGGTTGTTCCTAAAAGGGTTGAAATTGGGCCGCGCCACTTCGTACGGTGTCATCTTTATGGTTAATGTGATTACCATGGAAACTATAATAGAAGCGATAAACCTGACTAAGAAATTTCCCGTTCAAATGGGTATCTTTGGTGCTCGTGGTGGTTCATTTATTCATGCAGTAGATAATGTAAATTTCACAATCAGAAAAGGAGAGACTTTCGGATTAGTTGGAGAAAGTGGGTGTGGAAAAACAACAGTTGCAAAACTGATTTTAAGGTTATTGAATCCTACTGAGGGTACAATTCTTTATTATGGGGGCAGTATCTTCGATAAAAAATTCCCCCTATCAAAAATGCGTCGAAGAATCCAATTAATCTTTCAAGACCCATATTCTAGCCTTAATCCTCGTATGACTGTATATGACATAATTGGTGAACCATTTGACATTCATAAATTAGCTAAAGGAGCAGCTAAGAAACAAAGAATCCTCCAGTTAATGGAAACAGTCGGTTTAGCTCATTTTCATTTGTATAGGTACCCGCATGAATTTTCTGGAGGACAAAGGCAAAGAGTTGTTATTGCACGCGCACTAGCAGTACAACCAGAGATTCTAATAATGGATGAACCTGTTTCAGCTCTGGATGTCTCTGTAAGAGCACAAGTTCTCAATTTGTTGGAGGAATTACAAAAAGAATTCGATCTTACATACGTTTTTATCTCTCACGATCTTTCTGTTGTCAGACATGTCTGTGATCGTTGTGGAGTGATGTATCTAGGTCAAATAGTTGAGTTAGGGGATATCAACCCTCTTTTTGATAGTCCTCAACATCCGTATGCCGAAGCATTGATTGCCGCGGTTCCGATTCCAGATCCCCGAGTGCGAAAGACAAGAGAAATACTGTCAGGGGAGGTTCCAACACCAATTGATCCACCACCTTATTGTCGTTTTGCAAAACGTTGTAAGTACGCCCAAGATATTTGCATGCAAGAGGAACCACCATTGCTTGAGATTAAACCAGATCATTGGGTAGCCTGTTTCTATCCAAAAGATTTGAGAGGAACTGAAAATGTTCCTTTCGTGAAATAAAGACATTCTTGATCGTCTTACTAGAATCAATTGATTTTCTAAAGACTGTGTTTCCTCAACAAACCTTGGTGAGAGATTGCTTTGAAGAGAGAAGAGCGAAAAGACCTAATTTTAAAAAATTTTAGAGAAAAAAATCAATTTAATATTATTTTTATCTGTTCTGGAAATATTATTAGAAGTCCTTATGCCCATCTACTATTTGAGCATCTCATTCAAGACGATTTGGATTTAAAGAAGAAAATTAGGGTAGAATCAGGAGGAGTGATATATCGCAACTCTTATATCTCTTCAGAATCCCGTAATATGCTGTTGAGAGAGGGTGTTTCAACTGAAAAAATAGAGAAATTCTTACCCAGACATTCTCTCGATTATCCTGAAATGTTTCAAGAAATAGATCTTGTCTTGGTAATGGAAAAAAGTCATATTCAAAGAATTCCTAAATCCATTAGAGAGAAAACGTTTCTTTTCCTTGAATTCGCCTTAGGAATAAACGAAAATGTTCCAGACCCGTACTTTGACCCACCATTTGAACGTTCATTTAACGTGATCAAAGAATCACTTCTGAATCTTCGAAAGTTTTTTAGGGGTTACTAGAGGGAGAATTTTGTCGAGAATGCTCTTCAATATGTGAATTATTTATCTGGTAAAGCAAACTAAAAAAATCTAAGATTATCCTGTATATTCTTCGATCATAACTTTACTCTTCGTTTCTTTTGGTAAAGCGAAGAATCCCGCCAAAATGAAAGCTAATGATACTAAAAAGATATCAAACCATATATAATAGATGTACATTAATCCTGAGAAATGCCAAGGTGCCCATGCTACGTACGTGATTGCCAATAAGGCAAAACCAATTGTTAACATCCAAGCGGAAGATAGCTTTAGGTCTTTTCCATAAGAATAGAAAAGATATGCAATAAATATTGAAACAGGGATAAATTCACCAAATAGGAATCCGTACATTGTCTGCTCAATAGAATATACATTAACAAAAAGCACAAGCTGTAAAAAGAACCAAGCTTCACCAGCAAGTAAAATTATAGACGCTGGAACATAGATGACCTTCTTATCCTCCGTAAACAGCATCGATGTACCAGTCCACATTCCTGTAACCCATAAAATCATTGGATTCCGCCAAAGAAAGAAAAAAAATGGTTCATTCATGTTGGCAAAATCAATTCCGAGGGATTGCAAGCACAATCCGAAAAATGTGACACTGTAAAGCAAGAAAGAAACCCCCCAAATGAGTTGAAATAAGCTCTCTTTTCTAGGGCGAGGTTTAGCCAAATAGCGATATATAAGATATCCTCCAATTACTAACAATAAGATAAACGCAGAAAGAGAAGGACCAAAGAGTACATAACTATCAGAAAGTTGAGGGATCTCAAATCCCCTTGGTGTAGTTAAAACCGTGAGAGCAGATAGTATATAGACAACCATTATTATTATCACAAAAGGGAGATGATTTCTCAGAATTTCATTAATTCGCAACATTAGATTCTCTTCTTTCAATTTTTTCCATTCCTACTAGCCTTAAGAATGAATCAAAGCCTCTGGTACATGTTTCTTGATATACCTCATTGATTCGTTTACTTCTTCAGGATTTAATTCAAAAACAATGGGACCTGAGAAATTCGTCTCTAACAATTTGTCTAACAGTTCTTTGACTGGAAGATCATAATGACCAAGAGGTTTGTGATCAATTCTAGGGTTTTTGCCATCGTGAAGATGTAATTCAATAATTCGGTCATGATAAGTATTATAGAAATCTACAACTCCTTGTTCCCGAGCTCCAGAATATCCTGCTAATAAATGACCAGTATCAAAACAAATGCTTAGATCCAAACTCTCTATACACTTTTCCATCGCTTTAAAAGGAAATTCGACATTCTCAACTGCAAGCTTGCGAGGTGAAATTTTAGTACGATCAATAATCTGTTCTAAGCTCTTCTGAGCTGTTGTTGCGAACATTTTATTCATAAACATTTTAGCAAAACTAGGGATATCGACTTGTGTAAACTCTGAAATCAAAGCGCCAGTAGCATGAATAACCCAGCAAATTGGATCCAATTGTTGAGTGAGTTTTATTGCTTCAATAATGCAATTAATTGAGGCTTTTCGTATATAAG
>JAEOTU010000172.1 GCA_016839665.1 Candidatus Hodarchaeota archaeon | reverse complement strand
TTCTTTCGACAGCTCTTTGGGATATAGGTAACTCATTACGTGAGGAACAATACCAAGGAACTTTAGAGTCACTATTCATGACCCCCATCAGTTACTTCTCTACCCTGGTGTCCAGGATCTTTGCTAACCTTATATGGACAGGACTCAATGTAATTGTTACATTTTTCTTCATGTCACTGGTTTTTGGTAGGCTTCCATTTGCCAATTTGGGTCTTGGCCTCATTGTATTGTGTCTCAGCCTTTTTGTTTGCTTTGGCTTCTCATTTGGATTTGCTGGTCTCGCTTTGAAGTATAAGGAATCCATGAATACCTTCACTAACTTCCTTCAATTTCTTTTCATGATCGTATGTGCTATGTTTTTCCCCTTCTCTGCTCTTCCTGAAATAGTCTTAATAATTTCTCGAGTAATCCCCTTATCGTATTGCGTGGATCTGTTTCGTACAACAATGATTGGGGTTCCTCCCGAACTTCTTCCCTTTGAATTAGAGTTTATCGTTGTAATTATATCTGCGATTCTTCTTCCTATCTTTGGAATCCTTTACTTTCGTCGTACAGTCCAAAAAGCCAGGCAAGAGGGTAATTTAGCAGAATATTAACAACAAAAGCTAAGAGGATCAAATTAAGCTCATTTTATGGAATTAATCTCTTAAGCTGACGGATGACTCCAGCTCTCACATAGTACCAGTAAATTCGACGTTTATACTTATTTTTAGCAAATAAACCCCCGAGTCGAAGAGACCAACTGTCATAAACGTGACGATATGCTTTATAGAGCTCTTCCTGTAATTCTACTGCAGATAAATATTTCATATCACACACAGCATGAATCATGTCATAATTTGTCCAATTATCATCAATTATCTGACCCTTAGCGGAAAGGTCTTCATATAAGGGTGTGCCTGGATATGGTGTTACAAGCATAGTAATGATAAAATCTGGTTTTACAACATCAGTCGCCCATTTCATGGTTTCCTGTATTGATTCTCGTGTTTCATTTTCATGCCCAAGCATTATCATTAATTGGGCAAGAATATTGTTATTTTTCAGTAATTTAATAGCAGCTACTGTTTGATCTCCCTGAATTCCTTTTTTAAAATCATTTAATACGTTCGTAAATGGAGACTCTCCTCCAACTAATTGCCAATAGTTCCCCGCGCGGTTCATTGTTGATAATCCGTCACCTACTTTCAATATGCTATCAACCCGCATCTGAGCAAACCACTCAATGTCATCACCATTTAATCCACGAGAAAGCATCTCTTGACACAAGTTTTCGATTAATTTGGGTTTTCCACCACAAAAATTGTCATCTGTAAACCAAAAAAAACGACTATTAAAGGTATTATACATCCATTCCATTTCATCAGCGATTCGTTCAACTGATTTCGTACTCCAGTGTCGACGATAGAATGCGCTTTGAGAGCAGAAAGTACAACTATGTGTACAACCTCGGGAACCCTCCAGAAGAATATAGGGAACATCACTCATCATAGCAAAGTGATAGAGAGTCATATCAGGAACTAAATGATAGGCTGGATAAGGTAGATTATCCAATTCTTCGTTAGTAAGTGGGGGGTAATCAGGGGTTCTTCGAAACTCACCATTTTGTGTAAACGAAATTCCATTGACATTCTTTAATCCCTCTTTTAATCGGCCGTGAGTCTGAAAGTGTTTTAGTAAGACAACAAGTGCTTTTTCTGCCTCATACCGTACGATGATGTCAATACTTGGGTATTGGTTGAGTGTCTGCTCATCGAGCATTGTAAAATGATAACCGCCAGCAATTGTAATTACGTCAGGGTCAATTTGTTTAGCAATATCAAGTGTACGAACCGTTTTGTACACATTACAGGTAGCATGGCTTCCAGAAGCAACAACATCAGCTCTTTCTTGCTTGATTCTCTGCTCTAACGCTAACCAATCCAATTCTTCAGCTTGACAGTCAATAATCTTCACCTCAATCTCGGGGAATTCCTTCTCTACTACTGCTGCCAAAAGAAGTAAGTTGTATGGAGGTGGAAGATACTCTCCCATCACAAACCAGAACTGTTTAGGTGGTTCCACAAGAAGAAATTTCATAAGAAGGGATTACAATATATTTGATTAAATAATTTCTGATACTGGTTCTTCCTTAATTCTAACATGCTCAATTATCAGAAAATTAGGGGAAAATAAAGCACTACAAATCGCTTATTTGTCTATATATAATGAAATATAATGATTAATCCAACTACATCCTATTGGATTGAAATCCTGACCTATATTACATTTTTCTAGGTGATCACAAATCATGCACGGAGTATCCCAAGGTTCAGATAATTCTGGATAATTCTCCTTGGTGAGTAGCTCTTGCATCTCCTGCATCGACATATGTTTTCCTCAAGAGAAGTAGGTTATCAACCCATATTCAACTCTCATCTATTTATTTTTTGGTGGAAATTTGAATTCCTGAATTAAGTACAATTTTTTTCGTTCAAATCAATAATATCACTCATCACAGATTTCCGAATGAGAGTATCCTTAGCACTATGGCCTTTTTGAGGATAATTAACTGTGTAGTGAACCCCACGACTTTCTTTACGATGTAAGGCAGAATCGATAATCATCTGAGCGACATCAGCTAAGTTTCGGAGTTCTATTAGATCAGAAGTTAATTTAAAATCCCAGTAATATTGATCTATCTCGTTTTGAAGTAAAACAATTCTTTTTGTTGCACGGCGGAGACGTTTATCTGATCTAACAATACCCACATAGTTGGACATTAGTAATCGAAGTTCCATCCAGTTTTGACTCACAACAACTGACTCGTCACTATCAACAGCATCTCCAGCATGCCAAGGAGAAAAAGATTGGATAGGTCTGTCTTTTTGTAGAATATTTCTACATTCCTCAGCTCCATAATGAGCCATCACAGCTGCTTCTAATAACGAGTTAGATGCTAAACGATTAGCTCCATGAAATCCTGTACAGGCTGTTTCACCAATAGCAAGAAGATTTGGTATATTAGTTTCCCCAGATATTGTAGTTCTCACTCCTCCAATCGCATAATGAGCAGCAGGTACAATTGGTATTGGTTTTTCTGTGATATCAATACCTAGTGACAAACATTTATCATAAATCCCTGGGAACCGTTTTCTGACAAATTTAGGATCTTTAAAGGAGATATCTAAATATAGATGATCCGCTCCCGTACGTTTCAATTCAGAATCGATCGCTCGAGCAACACAATCTCGTGGGGCCATTTCCATTCGAGAATCGTAGTTACTCATGAAACGATTTCCTTCTCCATCTATCAATCGTGCACCCTCACCGCGAAGAGCTTCTGATATTAAGAATGATTTTGCAAAAGGATGATAGAGTAAGGTAGGATGGAACTGTATAAATTCCATATTCATTATTGTAGCACCCGCCCGATAGGCCATTGCTATACCATCACCGCTAGCAACATCAGGATTGCTAGTAAACAAGAAAGATTTACCCAAACCTCCCGTTGCAAGGACGGTAACCCTAGCGGAGATATTTTTGACAGAATCTTGTTTTTTATCTAAAATATAAGCGCCTAAACAGCGTCCTGCATGGATTTTCAGGTTGATTGCAATATGCTGTTCATGAACTTGAATCTGTGGGTTTTGTAAGACTGCATTTCTAAGAGCTCTATGAACTTCCGCCCCGGTAATATCTTTAGCATGTACAACCCTTCGATGTGAATGACCCGCTTCTAATCCTAAATCGAGGTCACCTTTATCATTCTTTGAAAATTGAACACCCCAAGAGGCTAATTCTTGAATACGATCTGGTCCTGCTGAAATGATCTGCTCAGCTATTCCTGCATGGCAGAGTCCATCTCCTACTGTCATTGTATCTTGCATGTGAGCGTTGAATGAATCTTCTGAGGAAAATACTGCAGCAAGGCCAGCCTGGGCCAAGTTGGTAGCGCAATCAGATAATGTAGTCTTAGTAATAACTATGATTTCACCAAATTTTGCCGCTTTAAGAGCAAAAGATAATCCAGCGATACCAGAACCAATTACTAGAACGTCACATTTCACTTCAGCACCATCGCTGTTCATAGAAACTTCATCCTAAAGTAGGAAGTGTTAACAAAACTCCAAGAAATACACATTATTCTTATTTTTGGAGGAAATAAAAATCTCTCTTCTAGAAAAGAGCGGCTTAATCAAGGATTCTTTCTGCTATTAAACGAACCAACAACTTTACGGGCTTCCTTGACGTATTCTTCCAACTTCGATTGTTCGAGTCGTTCCTCTAAGGGCGCGTTCCTACGGATGAGTTCTTGCCACTTACTAAGCTCTGTTTCTAAAAGTTTTTGTTCATTTTTGACTCTTTGAGCCATTAAACCCATTTTTTTTTCTCCAGTAATTCTCATGGATTGGTCAAGGTATTCTTGGGCTTGTTGGAGGTCACCTTCAATGATTGCAAATTTGGCTCGCAAAAGTAAGGCTTTTACGGTGAGTGAAAACGACTGTTGGTCTCGAGCGAGAACATATAGATCCTGTACTAAGATTTTAGCTTCTTTCAATACTTCAGGTTCACCAAATGCTTTCAATTCAACCAGTAATAGTTCACAGAGATGGGTTGTAGCCAGAACTGCAAGATCAAAACTAATTTGTTTTCCAGCAACCATTTCACTCAAAATTCTTTGAGCCTGAGCTTTATCTACTATCCGCTTGCTTTGCTTCAAGACCAGAGCTCGTGCTAGTTGGAATTGGTGTTGAATTATTTTCTCAGGATTACGGTCATGAAGCGCCTGCAGACGTGAAAGGTATATCTGTGCCTGTTCCTGATCCTGAAGGTCTAATAAAATGATAATAATATAAAAAAGGTATTCTGATATGGGAAGATCTCTACCAAGCTTTTCAGTTAAGGATAAAGCGCGCAAGAAATTCTCCAAGGCATAATCCAGCTCACCTTTACTATAATAGACGTGTCCCATGTTGCTTAATGACCAAGCAATTGTACCAAGATCGCCTAATTTTTCAAACAAGGTTAAAGCTCGTAGAAAAAACTTCAGAGCAGTGTCCAGTTCACCTCTAATATTATATATAATTCCAATTTGGTTTGAAGAATTGGCAATGTTCCAAGAATCGCCTATAGCTTCAGCTAAGATTTGGGTCCTTTGAAAATATTCCAAAGCAGTGTCCAGTTCACCTTTAGATCTATAGACTTCACCAATGACAATTAAAGTAACTGCAGTGCCTTTAGAATGACCTGTCTTCTCGTACAGATTTAATGCGCGCTGGTAATAATTCAAGGCAGTTACTAGTTCATTTTTGCAAAAATAGGTGTATCCAATACTTAGTATTGAATCTGCGACGCCTAGTGAATCATCTAACTTTTCATACAACATTAAAGCGCGCTTGTAATAATCCAGTGCGATATTCAGCTCCTTCCAATCATAACACTCACCAATGAGGTATAACGTCCTTGCAATGTCCCGTGGATTATCTATTTTCTCAAATAAAGTTAAACTTCGCTTGTAATAGTCAAGTGCAATATTCCGTTCACCCTTACGGAAGTAGATATCTGCTTCTACATTATATAAAGAAGCAATCCAATACATCCCCGTGTCTTGTTCAGTATCTGTCAACGATTCTACAACTGTTTCTCCTTCTCTACTGTCCATAAGGGCCTCATCGTACCGACCCAGCTGGATTAAGGCATAAATTCGACCAATCAACAGCTTGAGATTGGAAACTCTTTCATCTGGAGGGACTAGATCATCGCGAATACGTGTTGCATTTAGCAGAGCCTCTTTGTATTTTCCTAGTCGCTCCAGCGCCCGACTTTTATAGTAAGCATGATCAACCTGAGTGATAAGGGATAAGCTTGTTAGTTCTCCCTGGTCTTCCAACCTTGTTACCAACTCTAATATTTCATGATACTGCCTTTCCTCGAACAGTTTTTTTAAACATATTTTTGTCATTTCGTTTCATTAGCCACCTGCTCGTATTACATAGGGAATCCTCATCCTAGCGAGTGAACTTTTAGAATTGTAAATGGAAATAAACATTATCCTCATTTTTTAAAGATAAAAAAGTAGGTTATGTCTTATCACGAACTCCTGTCGTCTTTTTGGGAGTTAAGAGACTCTTATATTCGAAAAACATTTCTGAAAGGTCTTGAACTTCCTGAAGAACGTCTTGAACCTTCAAAGATGTAAAAGTATAGTTGTCAATCAGAAGTTCTCCATTTGAGATTACATACTGAATTTCGTTTCCATTTGCAGCCCAAATTAAATTTTCAACAACGTTATCCACACGTGTTGGTGTTAAATTTGGTGCAGAGAGATCCACAATAACAATATCTGCCAGTTTTCCTGTCTCTAATGAACCCGTATTAAAACCCAAGAAACCAGAAGGAATGATTGTGATTCGTTCAAGAACATCTTGAGCGGTCATCAATGTCGCATCTTGGTGCAGGGCCTTTTGATATTGGGCTGCAACACGAGCCGCATTAATAATATTTTGATTATCTGCGCTACCAGATCCATCAGTAGAAATTGCGAACTCAATCCCTCTTTCCTTAAATTTTTGGAGCGGAGGCATACCAGAACCAAGAATGGTGTTAGCAAGGGGATTATGAACTACTTTTGTCTTAGTATTTGCTAAGATGGTTAGATCATTTTCCGTATTATGAACCTGATGTCCAACAAATGTATCTTTATCAAGAAAATCAATCGAATGTCCGTATTCTATAGGAGTCATCCCGTACTCTTCTATGAACCATTTGGTGGTCGCTGGCTCTTCACTGCTATGAATATGAATTAATGTATCGTGTTCTTGAGCCCAAGTTTTTAACACTCTTAGTAATTCTGGTCCATTTGAAAAGAATTGATCTGGACCTGGAATAATTTTGATATTTTGAACACCTTTATATTTTTTATATAATTCATCAAGCCTTTTAACGGCAATAGAA
Source organism: Candidatus Hodarchaeota archaeon (assembly GCA_016839665.1). The sequence continues at coordinate 11,573 of JAEOTU010000172.1, read as the reverse complement.
GCAGGGATGTCTAATATTCGGGGGTCATAATGGCGATCTTGAGATCCGACCGCAATCATGATTTTTGTCCCTACAATTTGGTTAGCTTCAATTAATTCATCTACATGATACTTGTTAAAATTACAATGATGAACTAAAGCAGTGGTTATACCATGTTGAAGGTCATCTATTCGTGCTTTAAGATAAGTAATTAGATATGGTGACTTTCCAAAGCGCTTAGTTAAGCTAGATTCTTCAGTATGGAGAAAACCTGTGTACATATTCACTGCTGAGTCTAACCAAGTCGTCAATGGAACATCTTTAGCAATACCAATAATCGGGGACTCATGATCATGACCGTGACCTTTCACAAACCCAGGGAGTGCTACACCATTTATTTGGGGAATCTCATCATCTTCCGTTATTTCTCCTGTTGGAGTTCCTATAATCTCAAGGTCTGATCTACACGAATCAATAATATTGTGAATTCGTTGATTATTATACTTGCCAACTTCTTTGATGTATTGTCCCTCTATGAAAATAAAACCATCTACAATTCGAGTCTCCCGTCCTAATTCATCAGATATTGGCAAGAGAAATTTAGTTCTAAGTAATTTGTGTTTCACTACGCTACCAACCGTTTAAATTATATTCAGTGATTATGCAATGAACCAGCATTCTTTAATGACAAGATAGAAGAAAACATTGAAAAAGTTAGAGCTACAAACATAAAAAATAAGCACGTCTTTTTCAAACATCACTAGTGGTATTTGAATATATTAAGAAATATATGAAGCTAATACTGCTTCATCTTATTTATTGGGTGAATTGTATTTGGATCTCATCATAAAGAATGGAACACTTGTAGATATAACTGGTTGTTACCAAGCAAACCTGACAATCAAGGATGGAAAAATTGATGCCATTTATCAGGGGAATAAAAGTTTAGATGCTGCTCGTGTTATTAACGCTGATAAGAAGTTAATTTTTCCTGGAATAGTTGATCCACATGTCCATTTTCAATTACAGGATTTAGGGAAGATTATCTCGACCGATACCTTTGCTTCTGGAACTCAAGCCGCTGCTTGTGGGGGGGTCACAACAATCATTGACTTTGCAGACCAAACACGAGGAAAATCCCCATTAAATGACTTTAATGAACGGAAAAAGAATGCTGATCCACAAGTGGCTATTGATTATAGTCTACATGTTTCAAAAACCGATATGGAATATCCGGATGAAATTCCTACTCTGATCTCTGAAGGAGTAACAAGTTTTAAGTTTTTTACTACTTACAGTTGGCGAAATCTTGACCTTAATGATGCCGAACTATTACATTTTTTTCGTGAGGTTAGAAAATACAGGGGGATGGTCATGGGCCACTGTGAAAATGATGCGATGGTTCTAAATTATCGAGACGAGCTGATTCAAGAGGGAAAGACCGAACCTATTTTTCATGCTCATTCACGACCCCATATTGCAGAAGAAGAAGCTATCCAGAGAGTCCTACTCTTTGCTAAAAAAACAGGTGTTAAACTTCACCTCGCTCACATTACTACGAAACAGGGGAGTGATTTCTTATTCCATGCTAAACAACACGGCCTAAAAGTATCAGGAGAAACATGTCCTCATTACTTATTGCTTAATGAAGGAGCCTACAAGGGCTCAAACGGCTATTTAAACCTAATGTCTCCACCTCTACGTCACGCGAAAGACCAGCAGGCTTTAATGAGGAGAATAAAAGACAGTACAATTGATCAGATAGTAACAGATCATTGTGAATTCTCACGAGCAAGCAAAGGAAATGGTAAACTGCCATTTCATCAAATTTTAAATGGCATTCCAGGAATAGAGACCTCTTTACCTCTGATGCATGATCTACTGGTTAACAAACAAAAATTAACATATCCTCAGCTTATATCATTAATGTCAACTAGACCAGCGAGCATATTTGGTCTTTACCCTCAAAAAGGAAGTCTTATGGTCGGAACGGATGCTGATATTGTTATTTTTGATCCAAATCTAGTAAAAACTATTTCACCTGTAATTCTTCATTACTCTATTGATTGGAATCCTTTTATGGATATGAAGGTGAGGGGATGGCCTATTATGACAATACTTCGTGGACATATCCTTTGTGAGAATGGAGAATTCATAGGACCCCAAAATGAAGGAAAATTTGTGAAAAGGTCAATCTCACAGTTGAATGGCCTTAATTAAGAAAGAAAAAAGAATGATACGGGAGAAAAACGGCATAAAATGCTTAAAATTCCAGAGGAAAAACAACTCAAGATCTACGCTGATGGAGCATCAAGAGGAAATCCAGGTCCTTCAGCTATTGCTTTTATTTTTGTAATGGATGAAAAATCTGTTTTTCAGAAGAATGAATTCATAGGAAAACAAACAAATAATCAAGCTGAATATCAAGCAATTATTAAAGCTTTATTAGAGGCAAAAAAGAATACTCAAGGGGCTGTAGAGGTGCTTTCGGATAGTGAACTAGTCATAAAGCAGATTAATGGGGACTATCAAGTCAAAAATATTCAGCTTTTGGAATTTTTTCAGGAAGTAACCCAACGGAAGAGAGCTTTCCAAAAAATTAGTTTTACACATGTTCCCCGAGATAACCAATGGATAACCATGGCTGATAAGCTATGTAACAAATGTTTGAATGATTACTTTAAGAAGAAATAGATTAATTTTTAGACAGAATTGGTGTGATTTCTGGATCAGGTTTCTCCCATTGATAATGCACATTAGCAGTATGCTTTGTTTGTATATGGTAATCGGGGAGAGCTGGATTGAATTCCTCTATCTTTAAGATGATATAATTGATGCTATGTCCGAAGTCGTTTAATGCTATGTCGATTGGGATCCACCCCAACTCAGGCGTGAGGACTTCTCCCCACGCATGGTTTTCGGTTAATAACCCTTTGTTAGCAATATAACACCCTGTCAATCGTCTACAAGGAATCTCACGCATTCGAGTGAGTGTAATGAAGAGATCAGTGAATTCATCACAATCCCCTATTCCATGATGAAAAGCCTGATATGCTCCCAATCTTTCTTCTTGATTCTCACGATGTTTAATTGTTGTTCTGATGTATTGGCTTGCTGATAACACCCACTGGCGAAGATCATCTAAATTAAACCAATCTTGTCCTGAAATTTTTTGAATGGAAGAAGAGTGGATGGGCCAATATTTTGAACTCTCCCGGTATTTGGTTCTTTGAGATTGAGGAATTTCTGAAATGTTCCCCCAATCATCCTTTAAATTAACGGGAAAAAGAGTAGGAAACACTGAAATTGTTCTATCCAAAGATATTGAGCCCTTTGTGCGAACTTTTTCTTTAAAGAGGAAAAATGAATTGTTTCCTTTAACCTGCAATTTACATTTAGAAGGAAATTGGTTTATCTGAACCGTTTGGCGATATACAGGATAATGAAAGAATTTTAAAATGATAGTTGGAGACCCAGAATTAGCTCGATAAAAAAGACGTTCATGATGCTGGATCTGCCAACCATGAACATCCTGGGAAGCTACCATCTGAAATTTCCTCTAAGTGACCTTTATGATGACTTTTGTATCAGAAGGCCTTTAAATAATCTTTTCAAAGATGAATATTGAGCTGATATTAATTGGATAATTGGAACCAGCTTAGAAATCTTCAGGGTGTCTACGTTCTAGTCCTTGAAGTAAAAAATCATCTTAGAATTAATACTAATCGGTTTAAATGGATAATTAAACCTGGTTTTTATCTTTATTTTGGTTCCGCAAAAGGGAAAACAGCAACAAATCTTGGAAATCGTCTTCTTCGTCATTTGAAAAAAGAAAAGAACATTTTTTGGCATATTGATTATCTTACTACCCACGTAGATACTGAGATAATCAGTACATATTACAATACAAGCTCTGAAGTAACTGAATGTTCTGCTCTTAGACAATTCAAAGAAGAGTTTCAAAATGCTACAATCATATCAAATTTTGGTTCCTCCGACTGCAAATCAAAATGTGGAGGACATTTACTATTCTTCTCAAGCAAGCGAGTCATTTTAACTGATTTCGCAAAATACTTTCTTCAAAAAAGTTGGGATGAGAGTAAATTCGGTTCTGTTTTTTAGGAAAATTCAAAATCTTTTTTAAATTAATTTTTACAATTTTATATCAAAATACATCTACTTATAATTGCATAATAATGCTCTCAATCTTCGAAATTAGAGTATTCTGCCAATTTCAGAGAGGTATCAAATTGCCGTGGCCTTTCAAGAAAAAAAAGAAGAAGGAAGAAGAACTACCCGTACCTCCTTCATTTATTAAAAAATTGGATAATATTCTGGAAGAAAAGCAAAAAACACCTCCACCGCTTTCTGGTAGAGAAAAGCAGGTTTTTAAAGGGCGTACGCGACAACAATCTGAAAAAAATATTGAGACTCTAATGAACTTCTCTTCACCTCCACCACTCTCAGGGCCTCCGAGAAAACAACCTGAAAAGGCCATCACACCTCCACCGAATCTCCCTTCACCTCCCCCTTCACCATTTGCTAATAATGTTTCCTCACAACCACCAATTAGTTCTCAACCGCCAGTATCACTTTTTGACGATGAACTCGCCAGTGAAATTCATTCTGAATTACGACAAAGACAAAAATTCGGACCAATCATGAAAAAACCTCCTGAAAGACAAGCTGTCCAGGTATCGCCAGAAGACCTCGCAAAAAAACATTTTCGCAATTCAAAACACGAATACATTGAAGCGGGTAACAAACACCTTGAATTAAATTTTTATGACAATACAGCAACGAATTATGCATGTGCCATTCTCTGCGATTTAATAGCGGAAGGATGGCAAACTGCTCGTCAAACAATGGTAAATTTAAGCTCTGGTGTCCCTTCCGCGGTTGTGGAGAATAATTTTTATGATAGTGTCAGACTTTTACTGGAAGCTATTAAGACGAAGAATTTTGCCTTTCTGACTCGCGCCGAAAAGGTTCTAAAAAAGAAAAATGAGCATCTTTACCCTGAAGATGTTGCTATGGTAGAAAAAGCGATTAAAAAAGCCAGAGCTCACTTTGGATATTGAAAATCTTCCCTGACTTGGTTTAATGAAATTAAGCTTTCTTCTTTCCATGTTTCTTAAATGAGAGTCATATTCCTGCCATAGTGAGAGCCATAATGGCTTTTTGAACATGCAGACGATTTTCTGCAACATCATAAATGCAGGATCTAGGCCCTGATGCAACATCATCTGTCACTTCGTGTCCCCGATCTATTGGCATAGGATGTGTGTAGATTGCATTGTCCGTCAAAGCCATTTTCTTCGAATCACAAATCCAATCAGGGTATTTTAGGGCTTTTTCGATCTCTTGTTGCTTTAAAAATTCTCCATCTTGGTAAGCGTCAGGACTCATCCAATGACGAGAATAAACCACATGAGCATCCTCGTAGCCTTTGGTGAGGTGATTGGTAATTTCAAATTGTGCATCATTTTTATTGCAATTTTCCTCAGTCCATTTTGTAACTTGAGGATCTAGATCAAATCCTTCGGGAGAGGCAACTGTAACATCCATTCCATAGCGAGAACCGATTAACATCGCCTCTTGAACAGAACACCAAGAACGAGCAAGAGCACCATGACCCCATGTAACAAGTAATTTCTTCCCTTGTAAGGTTCGCCAATCAGGGGGATATTTGGTACCTTTATTGAACCATTCGGACCAACCCATGACATCAGCTAACCCTTGACACGGATGATATTTATCGTGAGCCATTGAGATAATAGGAATAGTTGCCCATTTTGCATACTCACGAAGAAGAGCTTCGCCCTCGCCATATTCACTAACTTTATCCTCAAGCATTCGAATACCAAGACCATGCGCATACCGAGACATGACTTGTGCTGCGTCTTCAACAGTTTCACCTGCTGTTGTTGCGGTTTTTAAACGCATAGCTTTTGGTTCGAGAAACTGTGCATGACCACCTAGCTCTGTGGCAGCAACTTCAAAACTCTGTCTTGTTCGTACACTCGGATTATAGAAAAACATAAAGAATGTCTTGTGTGCCAAGAGGTTAGTATATTTTGATGCGAGACGTTCACGTTTCATTCTCCCAGCTAAGTCTAGCACCAAACTAAGTTCGTGTTTAGCCCAATCTTGAGTGCAAATTAAATCTCGTCCATATAAATCTGAAAATTTCACTTTTTTTCAACTCCTTATTCATGGAACAATTGTTGTTCCTGCTTTACCTTCCAAAGCATCTGCTGCTAATTCGGGACTTGTAATAATAACTTTTTTACCACCATCTTTCAAAAATCGTATAGCAGCCTTCAGTTTGGGGCCCATACTACCTTTTAATTTTTGACCAAATGCCCCCTCTGCCAAATTCTGTTCTAATTCGATTAATGTCATATTATCGATACCTTTAGCTTCAGGGGTCTTAAAATTCAGATAAACTTTGTCCGTATCTGTTAGGATAACAAAAATTTCTGCATTGGTATCGACTGCAAGACGTTCTCCAGCCAAGTCTTTATCGATGACTGCTTCCACACCCCTAACTGTGCCCTCAGGATTTTTCACAACGGGAATTCCTCCTCCACCAGAAGCAATCACAATAAATCCTCCTTCTAACAGTATATTAATTTGGTCTTTCTCATGTATCTCAATGGGATCAGGAGAAGGGACAACTCTTCGATACCCTCGCCCTGCATCCTCAATTATCACATAATCAGGATGTTCGGCTTGGATTTTATCAGCTTGTTCTTTATTATAAAATGGGCCTACGGGTTTTGTTGGATTTTGAAACGCAGGATCATCTTCTGATACGACGACTTGGGTCACCACTGTTATGATTTTGACCTTGTCAGTAGGATCAAGACGGCTTGGTGGTCCTTCAGTCCACAGTAGGTTTCCGAGAATATTCTGGATAAGATAACCTATCTGCCCCTGGGTCATTGATCCACAAATATCCATTTTTAACGATGGACGATTATAAGGGGGATGACTGCCTGCCTCCATCTGAAGCATAAGATTCCCCACCTGAGGACCATTTCCGTGCGTTATTACTACTCTGTATTTTGGAATGACCTTCATTATTTGTTTAGCTGTTTCTGTAATATTCTCAATCTGTTCCTCTAATGTTCCCCTCTGTTTCCCCTTAATCATGGCATTTCCGCCAAGTGCAATTACAACCAACGGCTTGAGCATTTCGATTCCTCAATCTGACGCAAATCGGTAGAATGATAAGGAAATTCAAAAATTTATTTACTTTCTTCATACTTTTTTAAACCAAAATCATTAAACTGCTATAATTTTCAAACTTGAGAAAGCTTTTTCTATTGCAGCAGGTATTCACCTATCATTGACAATGAAACGATTACGATTAACCTTAATGGTCATGATTTTCTTCGGATTGATCCACGGAGACTTTTTAAATCTCGTTCAAGTGAATATGACAGAATTGGGATTTTTAAACCCCCTAAACGATCAACTAAAGTCACCACAATTTTCAATTAAGACAAGCACAGATGTATTACCTGATAACAATACTTGGAGGGATTATCCTGAAGATGAAGATAAAAATGGTTTCTTTGATCACTTAATTGTGGAATTGGGATGGATTAATTTCACAGAGTTTGATGGAGTTTATGGCATTCTAAAGGATAAAGATGAAAATCTGATCGGTACCTCACAGTTTAATAGATATGATTCTGGGAAAATTGTTAAACTTTCATTTTTGGGACAACCAATCAATGCAGGAGGGACTGATGGCCCGTATGTTATTGAAGTTGGTCTCTTCACTTATTCTGGATGGTGGTGGTGGATTGGATATGAGATAAATTTTACTCATCAATATATTACCACTACATCCTATAATCATGGCGATTTTGAACCTCCATCCGCAACGATTGTAGGTTTTTCAGATTATCTTGTTGATACGAATGAAGATCAATTTTATGATGAGATTGTCTTCAACTTAGGTGTTGAAGTCAAAGATCCAGGACATTATGAGATTGAATTGTTTCTGGAAGATTCTACCCCTTTTCCTGGATCTAATAACGATTTCACTGCTCATTGGAATGGTTTCTTAACCCCTAATGGAAATGAAGTTGAAATATCTTATTCACTACATAATTATATTAGTTGGGGTCTAAGCGGGCCGTATAATGTCAGTTATGTTCAATTACAATTTTATGGCCAAGACCATCAATTCCTGACTACTCCCTATAGCACTGATTCATATCCAGTTAGCGAGTTTGAACCTCCTCAAGTGAAATTAACTGGGAGATTTTTTGATTGGGGGGTCGATCTTGATACAGATGGAATATATGAGGAACTTGCTCTAAGTGTTGAAGTAAATGTTACTCGGAATAGAGGATTGTATTATTCCAACCTAAATTTTGATCCCCTTGATACAGATCAAAACCATTGGGATCAAGGAGCAGAGACAGAGGAACACTTGAAGATAGGTGTTCAAAACGTTACCTTTTTTGCGGATGCAACCTCATTCTATTCTTTAAAAAACAATACATCTTTTATAATTACTTATTTTCAAATTCGTGATCAGGAAGAGTATAGTCAAAGTTGGCGTGGTTCCCTTTATACAACTCAAGAATACAGCTATAAAGAATTTAATCCTCCTCCAGCCTTCTTAACGGGAAACAACTGGGATTATCTAGTTGATGCAAACACTGATGGAATATATGAGGAATTTAAAATTGAAGTTGAAGTAAATATAACTAAAGCAGGATCCTATGAGATGGATATACATATAATACCATTTGGTTTGAACAATTCTGATTGGAATCTATGGGGAGATTATTCTCGTTATTTGCCAAAAGGAGTTCTAATTATTCCCTTTTCCTTTGATACTACAGAAGAAGATTTCTTTCATTTACGAGAAAATACGTCATTTCTCCTTAAGGAAATTACTTTACGAGATGTCGATGGTAATTTGATGGATTTTGCAGATAAATCCCATATTACACAGAAATATAGCTATGAAATGTTTCCCCCGCCTCGTGCATTTTTCACGGGGAAGTACTCGGATCATGGGATAAATTCTGACGATGACAACCAGTTTGAGGAATTAACTTTCACTGTAGAGATCAATGTGACTCAAACTACTCGATATAGAGTCAGATTGGCTTTACGTTCTGTTGATTTAGACCAAAATCCTTGGGAGGAATGGGTAGAAACCCCTTTATCCCCTTACTCGGATACAGGAAAGTATAACATCACGTTGTCCTTTGATGCAGCTTCACTTTATTCGATTCGGAAAGATACGTCTTTCCTTATCAGACAGATTGAGATTCTTGATTCTGACTGGCATACCCTTGATCGGGTTAATTCCCCTTATATCACACGTCTTTATCGCTATACCGAATTTCGACCTCCAATCGTGTTTTTTACAGGACGATACTGGGATGTTGGGGCCGATATTGACAGAGATGGAATGTTTGACTTTTTAGATGTCTTAGTAGAAGTAAATGTAACCCAAGATGGCCCATTTTCCTTTGATTTCAATATTAGGACTTATGTTCCAGTCTGGGATTCTTACTTCGGAGAATCGATTGATAGAGATTTGAATGAAGGTGTTCAAAATATATCGCTTGAAATTTACCTAACACTACCTTATTCGCTAAGGGTTGACACTGCTTATATCTTTGAAGAAATTTCGATTTATGATTCTGAAGGAGATCATATTGATCAGGTTCGACAACCTCACCTCACGCGTGTGTATCAATATGAAGAATTTGATCCTCCGAGTGCAATTTTGACTGGTAAGAGTTGGGATCATGGTGTTGACACCGATCTGGATGGGACATTTGATGCGCTTTCAGTAATTTTCGAAGTAGATGTATCTCAACCAGACATATACTCATATGACTTTCATTGGTATGAGTCTGAATGGGAACTCCATAGAGACGGATCAATCAATGAATATTGGGAGGAAGGCCTAAACAACCTTTCAATATTGGTATATTCTGCCCCATTATACTTGCTAGACAAGAATTCACATCACATTGTCGAAAATATCAGGATTTATGATCATGGAGGTCACTTGCTGGATCGAATGTTGTACGATTATACCACACAAAGTTATAGCTATCTTGAGTTTGACCGACCAGGAGCCTTTCTTAGAGACGAATTTTGGGATGACGGAATCAATTTAGATTCTGATTCTAAATATGAAGAAATTCTCGTTAGCGTGGGAGTTGATGTATTTCAACAAGGGGTTTATACGGTACGGTTGGAATTATCCGTCGATAACCCTGAATACAAAGAATTTACATTCTCTGTTCAAGATTTATTGGAAGAAGGGTTTAATGACATTTATGTCTATGTACCTTCTGCTGCTTTCTTTTCTTATAGCCCTTTTAGTGGCTTTGATAGCCCTTTTCATCTCCAGGTTAAGCTTGTGCAACTGTTTAAAGGAGATGATGACCTTATTCACCAAATATATAATCCATATTGGACTCGCGAATACCATCACAGCGATTTTGATCTATTCAACAATCCTGCAACTACAGCAACGACTGCTGTAGGAAACCCAGATTGGCGTCTTCCGTTTGGACTGTTTTTGCTTGTGTCGATATTACTGGTCCTTTTTCTCAGTCATAAGTGGAAAAAACCCTCTTCACCGTGAAGGAGCTATTTGATGAGATGAGAGTCAGGCGGGAGCTATTGATTCTGGTCGGACAGCAGGCCAGATGCGGAAAACTTGAATAAACGCCCAGATAATATAACTATAAACGATCACCTTTTGCACAAGAGTGGATAGATCACCAAGCTCAACGAAAACGAATATAATAACGAGAATAAAGATCGCCAATCCAATTAATGAATAAAAATTGGAATAATTATTATTAAACACGATAGCAATCGAATAAATGAGTATAGCTATTCCAAAAGCTAAAAAGAAGTATTGAGCGAAAAAACCATGTAATTCAGATTGGGTATCCATAGGATAAATACCAATCGCAATAAGCAACGGAACGCCTATTAAACCTAAAACAGATCCCGAAATACTCAAAACTTTTTCCACTGTCGATTCTTTAAATAAGGAAGGTAAGATTAACCAAAACGGGATCATTGTTATTCCTGTTACTGTTAGTGTAATAAAAAACAATGTGGAGGAGAACGAGTTAGATGCTCCATTTCTGGCCACTACTGCTCCGAGATCACTAAAGTAATACCCAAGGTAATCATATCCGCCAGTATAAAATAACGCGGCCAAAGTAGTGATTAGAAGAAATTGAAGTGAAGAAAATATGGTTGATAGACATGCTAATCTTCCAATGCTTTTAAAATCGTCTATTGATATATGTAATCCCATAAAAACACCTGTACAACTCTTTTAATACCATGTCATCTTCTCTATCCAACTACTAGCCATGTTGTGTGTGAAACTCTCGTTTCCAGAATAGGACCAACGCCAGTCCCAGGGCTACGATTCCTATGAAGAGGACGAGAAACAATTCACCAAATGGGTATTCTTCACCAGCAATTATTGCATTCATGACAGTTGCTGCGTCCAAGTAATGGAAAAGGGAGACTCCTTGTATTATATCAGCGATTTCTTCATTTGCCATCCTGAT
>JAEOTU010000171.1 GCA_016839665.1 Candidatus Hodarchaeota archaeon | reverse complement strand
CATAGTGACGGGGGATTGAGTAGCCGGTATTATATTAAATTTCTAGGTGGGATTGATTTGGTTGATGATTATGTAAGCTTGGCGACTCCACATCATGGGGATCCTATCATCAAATCAACGTGTAAGGAGTTAATTCCTATGGTAGTAAGTTTAAACGAAGGTGATGAAACTCAAGGGGGAATTTTAAACGATACTCTCGGGGATCGTGCTGATCCTTTTTTGGAAGTTATCTATAATAGTACTCATATTCCAGGAACTATAAATTATTCATCTATTTATAGTCCAGATGATGGGCTTGTACCATCTATATCTCCTCCTCTTGATGGAGCACATAACATTGAGGTTGAAAATGTAGGTCATTCTCAAATATACAAAGATGAAACGGTTTATGAACTGGTGAAAGCAGCTCTTGAAGATCCCCTTCCAACTACGACAACATCTGCATCAACAACTTCTACGACAACAGTGACGTCAACAACCATAACTAAATCCACAACCAGATCTTCTCCAGGCTTCACTTTGATTTCATTGATCTCAACGATTAGTATTGCAATGGTGCTCCTCAGGCGAAGAAAAAAATCCGAGATTACTAATGATCCTTATTGAATCACCCTCATCATGATTTTTCCCTCTGCTTTCCGAAGGTGTTCCAAGACCGCTGCTTTTGAAATTCTAAATTCCTCCGCAAGTGCCTGTGTGGAAATCTTACGAGGAATTTCATAATATCCCGATTGTTTTGCTTTATTAAAGCCCACTTATGAATTTATACTCCCCGATTTATATCTTCCCGCCGTTATTCCCTTCGAATTATGGGGTTTTGTTGCTGTGATCATAGGTCTATGTGTGTTTATAGCAACTAGTCTCATTGCTTGGAGAACTTGGCGGAGTTCTCTCCCTGACATGCTTTATACTCGGATGGTCCATTAAGATCTATTTATTATAAAAAAAGTCATCGATGAAGTTTTATTATTATAATACAACCTAGACGAAGAAATTAATGAAGAATTTCACAATAGTGGATCATCTATTGTCATCTGGAGTGGTTAAATGATCTAGTGAGTCATTTTTCTTAAACACCTGCATCAGGATGATTCCAAAAACAGTCACTAGAATACCGAATAGTGTGATCAAGTTTGGAAATTAATTTGGAAATGTAAGAATTTGTATAAAAATGGGTAATGTGACATAAACGCTATTGTAGACTGGAACCAAAACAGATGCCTTTGCTTTTCGAGCAAAACCCCATTGAGTAAAAACCAGTCCTAAAAAACCGATGATAAAAGATGCAAAGTAGATTATCCACCCAATAGAATGAATCGGAAGTAGCTCATTTCCACCCCCAAAAGTTAACCCTAATTCTTTAAAGACAGGATCAAAACATCCACAACCTCCAGCAACAACACCAAATAAGATACCTGTAAAAACTGGATTTTTCGTTTTTAGAGCTATAAGAATAATTACTATTCCAGTCAAAATAAAAATAATGAAAAATAGAATTGCAGCACTTGAATTAATATTTGACCTATCGAAAGATTCTTGATTTATGTTCTCCAAACCGATAATTAATGTCCCTAATATTAAGACAGCAGCACCAACGTATTCAGTTGTCGATATATTTTCTTTCAAAACTTTTGATGAATAAATCAGTAAAATGATTAATCCTAGACCAAACATTGAAGTAACATGTGATGCGAGACCGTATGAAGTTCCAAACATCTGCCATATAAACACAGTATTATGTAAAACCATCCCCATAGTATAAATTAACGGCTTTTTGATATCTCCCTCCATTTTCTCTTTTTCGTCAGAGTTAATTCCTAATTTATCCTTAATTTGATCAAAAATTTCTATGCCTTGTTTTTCCATTGCTTTAGCAAGATGAAGTTGAATAGTGCCAATAACTCCAAACAACATTGCTAAAACTGGGATATTTACCATAATTCACGATTTCGTGGTAAAAAATATATTTCTACCTCTAGGATTGATAATTAGGTATATAATTGCTTGAAACTATCAAAAAATACTTTATCAGTTTGAATCCAGATGTAATTATTCAAGCTCCCTCAAGAATAAATCTAATAAACCCATTAGATGCGGTCGAGGGAGACTACTGGATGCCATCGGTAGCCATCGACGGTGTAAACAACCCCTTATCTGTATTCCTTTATATTAAACCTCTTGATTCAGCCAACAGAGTTAAACTACTAAAAATCAAGGATACTCTTAAAATTGAAACCATACTTGAGGAAGACTTTTCTCCTGATATTGAAGAACTTAAATCTGGTTTCAAAGGGGGCTTTAAGCTCGTCTATGCTAGTATATATCGCCTCTTGAAGACCAGCTCCTTCTTCAAAAAGCAAATTTATCAAAAAAAATTCGAAATTGGAATATTAAGCACAATTCCACAACAGAGTGGCCTAGGAGGTAGCACTGCAATTATTGTTGCAGTACTTTATGGATTAGCGCATTATTTTGACTTATATGATAACATCACTTGCTTGGAAGAGGAAGAATTACCTGTCAACAAAGATATTATTGCAGAGATGGCAACGAAAGTTGAAGATAAAGACCTAGAGATCACAGCGGGTTATGCAGATCGCTATGCAATAAGTCGTGGGGGATTATCTTTCGTTTCGTACTATGGCAAAATTGACCATAAACCTATTTCGGCTGAACCATTAGCTGTATATGATAGAATCGATAAAACTTACGATATTAAGGCCATTCCTATAATTGTGTGTTGGTCTGGAGTAGCCCGTGAAAGTGGCCAAGTTCATGAGAAATTGAGAAAGATCTATTTACAGGAGAAACCAGAAATTATAGAAGGATATCAACAGCTTGCGGAGCTCTCTTGGAAATCACGTTTTACCTTAATGACGCAGAATTGGCAAGAGTTGGGTGAGGCCTTCAAAGAAAATACAAAAATAATGAATAGGATAATGAATACTGCTGGATTCGAGTATGGGGTGGGTTTACCAAATAATATCCTAATACGATTGATTGAAGATCATCCTGATGTTTATGGGGTGAAACTAACTGGTGCTGGTGGAGGGGGAAGTGTGTTTGCTTTAGTCAACCCAAAGAATATAGATAAGGTATTATCTGAGTGGAAACAAAGATTAAAAGATCTAATCAAGGGGGATGAGGATCATTTTAAGTCAATATTCCCTCTTTATCCACCAGAAATTAGAAATCAAATGAAGAATGCGACTTTTTATAAAATTAAAATTGATGACATAGGTGTGAAGAAGCTATTTCAGAAAAAAGATTAGGAATTATTTTGATAAATAAAGGAAAGGGAAGAATTACTCTTCCAATCCAAATGCAATTCCCGTAACTTTCTTTGTAGGATTGTATTCTCCTAAGATTGTAGCAAACTCTGTATCTCTAGGCCCAATGAAGACGCTGAGGGGTTTTTCTGTCCCGTAACTAGCTGCAACACATTGTTTAGCTATGTCAATGATTAGTGGCTTGTTTGCCT
>JAEOTU010000170.1 GCA_016839665.1 Candidatus Hodarchaeota archaeon | reverse complement strand
CAGGGGAATTAAATGAGGAAATTTCAATGAGGCTCGAAGGAGACGATCACAGAAAGGATCGAGAGCTTGCTTATACCATTTTATCTAGCTCTTCGCCTCTAACTATCGATTTGATCCAAAGAGAGGTGAAATCCAAACGATCTGAGCTCTTGGCTTCCCTAAAGAGACTACGTGACAAGGAGATTTTACCTGAACCAGGTCTAAATTTAATAAAAAAATTAGAATCTACATTGATGACAAAATCGGAGTGAATTATTTACAATGAGTAAAAAAAATCTCGGAAAATCAAACGAGATCGAACAGGAAATTGTCGATGTTAATTATCAGATTGAAGAAGCTGATACAGAGACTTCTCCAAAAGCTGGAAATAAAAGAGAAACAAAATCAGGTTTAGATGAGGATACTACAAAGAAAGAGCTGTTTAATGAACTGGAACAAGTTTACAAGCAACTTGAAAACAAAGATGAACAGTACAACAAAATCCATAAACGGTATCTACGTGCACTAGCCGATTACGAAAACTTGGAAAAACGTACAAGAACAGAACGAGCTAGAATCGTGAAACAAGCAAATGAGAGGCTATTACTTAAGCTTGTCGAGCTTGCGGATAGTTTCGAAAAAGCAGAAGCAATTTTGTCAATTAAAGACCCAGGAATTTCTGGTTCGGTAATTGAAGGTTTTCAAGCTGTTCACCAACAGTTCAAATCAATCTTAAAAAACGAAGAAGTCGTGAAAATTCCAGCTATTGGTGAAATGTTTGATCCTAACTTTCATGAAGTTGTTTTCGTCAAACCTGATCCAAACACTGAAGATGATATAATTCTAGAAGAAGTTCAAATTGGATATTTATTGAATTCCAAAGTATTAAGGCCGGCAAAAGTTGTTGTGGCTAAAACAAAAACAGAAGGTGAAAAATAAAATGGCAAGACCAATAGGTATAGATTTAGGAACCACTTTTTCCGCTATTGCTACCATGGAAGGCGGAAAAGCAAAAATTATTCCAAACGCTGAAGGACAGAGAACTACTCCATCAGTAGTAACAATAACAAAAGAAGGAGAAAGAGCAGTGGGTACTTTGGCCAAAAGACAGGCTGTATCGAACCCTGAACGCACGGTTAGATCTATTAAACGAGAAATGGGTACTAACTTCACTGTTACTATCGATGGCAAAGTTTACAAACCACCTGAAATAAGTGCTATGATTCTTCAGAAGCTCAAGCGAGATGCCGAAGCATACTTAGGTGAACCGATAAAGCAAGCTGTCGTCACAGTTCCAGCTTACTTCTCTGACTCACAGAGACAAGCTACCAAAGATGCTGGACGAATTGCAGGATTAGAGGTACTTCGTATTATTAACGAGCCAACAAGTGCCTCATTGGCTTACGGACTTGATAAAGAGGAAGAGCAAACCGTTTTAGTATTTGATTTAGGAGGAGGTACGTTTGATGTTTCAATTTTAGAATTATCAGAAGGTGTTTTCGAAGTTAAAGCAACTTCAGGGAATAATCGCCTTGGTGGCGATGATTTTGATCAAAGAATTATGGATTGGATGATTGAGGAATTCAAGAAACAATCAGGATTAGATCTATCTAATGATCCAATGGCTTTACAACGCTTAAGAGATGCCGCAGAACAAGCAAAAATTGAACTTTCACAAAAAACCTCTGCTGATATTAACTTACCATATATTTATGCTGATAATACTGGCCCAAAACATTTAAATCTCACATTATCTCGGTCAAAATTTGAAATAATGATAGCTGATCTGATTGAAGCTGCTATGGGACCTACTCGTCAAGCAATGGCAGATGCAAAAATGGAGCCTCCAAATATTGATAAAATTCTCCTTGTAGGTGGTTCAACTAGAGTACCTGCTGTTCAATCCGCGTTAAAATCTTACTTCAACAAAGAATTAACCAAGGAAATCAACCCTGATGAGTGTGTTGCCCTAGGTGCTGCTATTCAAGCTGCTATTCTGATGGGTGAGATAAAAGATGTACTTTTACTAGATGTGACTCCCCTTTCCCTTGGTATAGAGACATTAGGACGAGTGTTCACAAGACTAATAGAAAGAAATACTACTATACCCACTAAGAAGAGTCAAATTTTCTCTACAGCAGCAGATAACCAACCATCTGTTGAAGTTCATGTATTACAAGGTGAACGGAAGATGGCACCAGACAATATAACCCTAGGTAGGTTTCAGCTAGTTGGTATACCTCCTGCTCCTCGGGGGTTACCTCAAATCGAAGTAACATTTGATATTGATGCAAATGGAATTGTAAATGTGTCTGCAAAAGACCTTGGAACAGGAAATGAACAAAAAATTACCATCAAGAGTGATAGTGGTCTCTCCAAGAAGGATTTTGAACGAATGGCACAAGAAGCCTCTTCATATGAGGAGGAGGATGCTCGACGTCTAGAAGAAGCAGAGGCACGAAACAAAGCAGATTCACTTGTATATCAATCTGAGAAGCTTATAAAGGATTTAGGAGATCAAATTGAAGCCGAATTACGCAAAAAGGCTGAAAAACAAATAGAAACCGTAAAAAATGCTATTTCAAGCGATAATGTTGCTAATATAACAAAAGAAAGCGAGGAATTAGAAAAAATTACTCATGAATTAGCACAAAAGCTCTACACACAACAGGCAGCTCAACAAGCTCAAACCCAAGCTCAACAAGCAGGTACATCTGGGTTTCAAGGCGCTCCAAGTGGAGCAGATGAATCTGAAGTTGTAGATGTTGACTATGAAATAGTAGATGACGAATGAGAAGAGATTCCTAAATAAAATTCTGAATATCAGAACTAGGTGAACGTGCTGAGCGAGAAAAAAAGGGACTATTATGAAGTGTTAGGAGTCTCGAGAGAAGCTGATGTAAAAACGATAAAAAAGGCTTTTCGCGGTCTAGCAAGGAAATATCATCCTGATATGAAACCAGATGATCCTAATGCTGAAGAGAAATTTAAAGAAGTAGCTGAAGCATTTGAAGTTCTTTCAGATGAGGATAAACGAGCTACTTATGATCGATTCGGTCATGCTGGATTATCAGGAACTCCATTACGAGATTTTTCTGGAATTAGTTTTAATGATCTATTCGATGGATTCGGTATTTTTGAAGATATCTTTAGTGCATTCGGAGGGGGATCTCGGGCGCGTACATCCCGTCCCAGAGCACGTAGAGGCCAGGACGTGCGTTTGAACCTTGAAATATCATTTGATGAAGCAATGAAGGGATTAAAGAAGAAAATAAAAGTTCCTAATTGGGCCCAATGCCCCACTTGTCATGGAAGCAAAGTCGCAGAAGGAAAATCGCTGAAAGCTTGTAAAATATGCCAAGGAGCTGGAGAAATTAGGCAGGTTCAGCGTTCTGCATTTGGACAAATCGTCAACATTTCTACATGTCCGAAATGCCATGGAGAGGGAAAAAGCGTCCCTAGAGGAGCTGGGTGTAAGACTTGTGATGGTGTAGGAAAAGTTAAGCAACATAGAACAGTTGATGCTGAAATTCCTGCTGGTGTAGATAGTGGTATGAGGGTAGTCATTCGAGGAGAGGGTCGGTCTGGAGAACTTGGAGGACCACCTGGAGATCTCTATATCGTTGTATACGTTGGGGATCATCCATTTTTTCGTAGAAATGGCGCTGATATCTTACTAGAATATCCTATCAGTTTTATTGATGCAATCTTGGGCACAAAGGTCGAAGTCCCTACTATTAATGGTAAAGAAACCATTAAAATTGAACCTGGAACTGAATCAGGAAAAATAATTACTCTTCACAACAAAGGAGCTCGATATCCCAATAGTTCACAGAGAGGAGATTTCCATGTTGGTATTCTTGTGAAATTTCCCTCAAATTTAGATAAAGTATCAAAAAAGCTTCTGAAAGAGCTTGATAAGACAGTAGACAAAAACTACATCTTTAAAGGTAATGAAAAACTGATAGAGTCACTTTCTTCGAAAGATTAGAAATTAGCTAATAAGACATCAAGGATTTTTATTTATTCATTTAAAGGGTTTAAAAGTCTTAATTTGGAAAGATTCCTCGATCTAAAAACCTCTATAGGTGTCTCTACAAACACTTTCCATTTTAAAAAACAAGAACATACTGTAGAGAGGTCGTCTGGAATTTTTTCATTATTGATGACCTTATCAATTAAATCGAGAACTTTATGATCACATTTTCCACAGTTATGAGTCCCCCGTCGTTTTCCTGCTGCTGTAGGTTCACAAATAATCTTCAAGTCTGGAAACTGAGTTCTGACTGTTTGCACAATTGACAGTATTGACCACAACCATGGAGGTTGATAACGGCCTTTTTTTGCTAACTCGTGAGCTAAGGTTCCATTCTGAATATTGCATGGATTAAATGAAATTACATCAGTTCCAATTCTCACCGCTTCAAATGTGGTCATTATTGAATCATAGATTGCCTCTGCTTCTGTTAAAAAGGGAGGTTTAATCAAAATATAGGTTTTAATTTGAATACCATGTAAGTGAGCTATTTCAACACTCTTTCTATAGTCTTCAAAAGAAAATCCTTTGTTCCAACAATCTTTAAGGATCGCGCTGTTCGAACTTTCTAATCCTATTCCAATTTCCAGTTTAATGGGTTTTAATTGTTTATTTGTCTCATCAATCATTTCCTGTTGATTCAAGAGATATTCTGGACGACTTTCTACAGACAAGAGCATAACTTCCGGAGTTTTTTTGACAAGATCGAGGATTTGGAGTCTTAAGTTCCTAGGGACATCTCTTTCATCGAAAAAACTTCCTGAATTGAACAATTTCAGCTCAATGGGTTTTGTGGGGATAACTCGATTCAAAGAATCTTGAATTTGTTCAAGAATTTGCTCTGATGGTATTGGTTGGTCTCGAGATGAATCATTAACATACCCACAAACAGAACACCCTCCACTTTCTGATAACGCCCAACTGCACCCTCGTGTAGGTAGTACTATGGTTAATATTATGCTTTGCTCGGTTTCGGTAGTATTACTCCATAATCTGGGCTTAAAGTCTAGTCTACGCTGTTTTAGATATTGATTACGTAACCTAACAATTGTAGAAGCCAGCAGTTTGTTTCTTCTAAGGGGCATCTTATTTCACCTTTTGACGAAGTGTAATCCCTTTTCCCCGATTCATCTTGATTAAAAGATCCCCTGGTAGATGAGAAATACCAGTAGCTAATAATTCGCCCTCTTTATTGATAATAAACACTTCATCTCTTGGACGTATCTCTGAATTTGCGTTGATAACGCTTTTTGAGAAAATAGTTGATCCAATAATTTTTTGACCGTCAAATGTAACAACATTATCAGTTTGGCCTAACAACAGTTTACCTGCTGCAAGCGACAAAGTAAGATACCCTGTTTCCGGACGAAAAGTAAGAAGATATTCATTATCAAGTTGAACTCGGAGTCCTAGATCTTTTCGGCCATAAATTTTTGCTTGGTCAGGAATCAGAATCTTACCAATACCCCTACCAAATTGAAAATCCGCAACGACCCTTAAAAATACTAATTGAGAAGGAATTCTCAATTTTGAAGAAATATCTGAGAAAGCTTCTTGGAGAAGTATAGAAAATTCTTTTAATGCCTCCTTGGAGGTTAATGATGCAGTATCCTCATTTAATAGGTGGATTGGATAACTATGATCATGACAGGTTTGTTTTAAAATTCCACGCTCCGCTCCACAAACATATCCCACCAAAGGAATAGGTGGATTAAGCTTAGTAAGGAGATTTGAAATATCGTCTGAAAGATGATTTCGTTCGATTTCACTCCATTCTCCTGTCACTGGAATATCATAATGAGCTGCTGGAAAAGAATACTCTAGTTCTCGTGGTACAACACCTAAAGGACTAGTTAAAATAATCTCACCGAGTGTATGACGTTTTCCCCTTAAAACTCTACGAATTGTTCCTTGAAAAAGACCATGTGATTTTGATTTTGAATAAGGTTTTTTCGCTGAACATGGTAGAAAAATGATCCCAGCATAATGAGACGGCGGGGTGTATCGAGTTTGTACTCGTTCACGGAATCTTGTAACTTCAGGACGAGTGAAATCCGTTTCATCAGTGCAATAAATGCTTCTAGGACCATACAATGGCGTTCCTTCTTCCAATGGGATCTGACTGTCGATAATTCGTAATATCGCCTTTAGGGGAGGAAAAGAATTCGAGAAAATTCTTGTTAATTCTCTCAATCTACCATTTTCTAAAGATCTCTTAGTTTGATCTAAAACATCCAGATAAGACTCTTTTGTAGCTTTTTGCTCCAAAATATTATTTGAATGTCGAGTGGGACCAGCTGAATACATCTCCAGAATTAATAAGTCGAATAAATCAATACCTAAATACACTAAAATCGGAATGTAGCTTGAGGGTATTCCAGGGGCGTAAAGCATTATATTGGGAGAAATCCATTTCTTCACATACTTTAAATATCTAATTAATAGTCTTGGATTCGTTAATACTGATGAAATGTCCCCTAAACTAATTGCTGCAATCGAAGGAGATTTTATTGCGGGTAGATCCAAATCAAGAATTTCTCGTGAAAACGGAAGGTTCAACATTAATCTCGTTTCATTCGCTAAATTGGGGCCATTGAGTTGATTGAGAGTTTCTAAGTATTCATCATATCGATCTAAATAGATTGTGGGTAAATCCCAAGGGATAAGATGAAAAACTACATTCGAATCAGAAATCCCACTAATGTTCACAGGGAACATATCATTGAAACATGAAACCTCCTCTAGTGATTTCCCTTGTGATTGTAAAGAAGGATAAATGAAGCATAAAGGAAATAATTCCGAATTATTTCTCTTTGCTTGAATTTTAAGATCAACATGAGATTTGGATGGAATATCATTTTTTTGACATTTGAAAGATTTTTTTAACGGCGATAGTTGTACAGGAAAACTATTGTTGAAAAAACAGGGTGTTACAATATTTGGAGAAACAAATCCACTTTTCCCAAAAGCTTGTCCACTTCGTCCCCAACCTTCACACTTTAAGATCTCAAATGTCATAATAAACAACCAAATCTTCCAATAGAAGTGAGAATTGAGCCAATAATATTTTCTTTTCTATTTCATGTTTCTATATTAAGTGATCTATGCCTTCTTGATGGTGAATGTGAATTTCTGTTAGATTCTCATATATAGAATCCAAAGTAATCTTTCTTGTTAAACGTTAATGTGTCTCTCCTATTAATTTGCATAAACCAATTACCAGGTTAAACAATTCCTGTTTGTATAATCTACATATTATGGTTATTGAAGAGTCTAATGATGATTGTAACCACCTGTTATCTGAGAATCCCCTGTCTAATAAAAATTGTAGAACAGGGTCACTTAATCCACCTAATGCAAGAGATATTGGCTTTGAGCTCTTTATCGGAAAGTAATCCCATGATGGAATATTTTCGGCCTCGTGGGAAGATAGTATGTGTTGGAAAGGATTTAACAACTGAACTACAAATAATTCACGAATATTTAGCTCCCAAAAATGAATCTCGCCTCCCATTGCTGCTTTTGACACCCAGAAACACCCCTTTAAGCGATATATGTGATCAAGTTGTAATATTTGACTCAGAAAAAATGCTTCCTCAAATTTACAGTATTTTGAATTCCTTTTTTCTGATATTCATTTTCAACTCCTCAGAAGAGGGAATTTTCAATATTTTAGGAGCATTACTAGCTTCTATAAAATTTTCTGGTGCCATACCACTATTTATCGATACAGGAGCTGGATTACAACCCAGTCAAAAAGAGATATTTGGTGAGTGTTATTTTCATCATGATTGTTCAGTAGAAAGTGGTCGATTGAACTTTTTGATTCTCTTAGATGGTATAGTTTCTGCTCTTACACCTTTTTCTGGATTTGGAGTAACATTTACAGACTTAATTCAAATTTTTGGTTACTCTCAATGTATGTTTTATGGAGTTTCATCTTCAGAGGATTTGGATATCGGAATAAAAGACTCTATTGACCAAGTTGGTGATAAACTAGTGTTAGCTTTTCCAGAAAAGCTCGAAGTACTTGGGACGATATTTTTATCTGTTACTTCAAAAGAACCACTTAGCTTAAAGAAAATGAGTAAAGCAGCAAACCGAATTATTGATACATTTGGAAGAGAATTTGAGATAAAATTTTCCAATTCTATAGATGATCGCTTAGAAGGATTCAATATTGTACTCATTTTGACAGACATAAACCCGATCGAAAAAATTTTGCACAAATCTACTGCAACTGATTTTATAACTTCCTTAATTCCTTCAATAGCCTTACATGAAACGAAAACTAACAACGTAGATTCACCATTCGCTGATTCGAATGAAGAAGATGAACGTTTTACTGTTCTAAGTCGGATATTTTCAGAATCAGAAGTTTATATATTCAACGATGGTGGATTACCACTATTCGCGAGCCATCGCCCTGCAGGACAGGAAGTCTGCTTATACACAGGGCTTTTTTCAGCCATTCAAACAATGAGTTCTGATCTAATAGGTCATACACCTGATCATTTAACAGCTGGAGATAAAAGATGTGTATTTATTTCTCAAATTGGACCACAGGATTCTCAGTTACGAGGTGTTGCCATTTGTTCTTCAGGTTCTGAAAAAACTGCCCGGGAAAGTTTAACTGCTTCAATGAGTTTGGTAAATGAGCTGTTAAAGAATGGTGAACCTGAGTATGCTGTTAACGATAGAATTCAAGGAATATTAGTTAAGGGGTATCAAAATGGATCAATTGATAGCATTTTGAAAGCAACTAATTTTCATGCAAGTTAAAAGATAAGGTAGAAACTCCATAGGATATCTTTTATATAACATTAGACATGTTATCTCGATTTTTGGACAGAATTGTACGAATCTTGCTGGAATACTCGCTCACATACTTTTTCCACATATGTGAACTCCTCGATGAGTTCATGGATCCTTGTGGGTTCAATATACACTTCGGATGTCCAAAGAACGAGGTAAGCAGTTATCATTACTGGCTGTAAAGAAATTGATTCTTGAATTTCATCAACTAGTTGTTTCCGAAGAGTGAGTTCAGTCTCATACATATCAACAATTTCTTGAATAGTTCTTTCGGCCTGTTCGATAATCTCAAGATCATGAGGCCAAGTCTCGTTTCCTCCCACCACTTGTTTTCTGGCCAATATAGAGAAGTCTAATCTGAAATTCTTCTCAATTTTCCTCATTTCACGTACAATATCAGAAAACTGATCTAGAAAAGTAAAAAGATCGGCAATACTCCTGTTGATTAATTCTGCAAGATGATATGCTAACCGTTCCGGGATTTCAGTAAATTTTGCTAATAATTCCTTAGAAAAAGCATCAGAACGTTGAGTTAAATTCAACCTTGAAAGGATGTTTAAAATAGTATTCACTGTTCTTAAAGAATGATTTTGGACTGTATTCCACTTTTTTTGAGAAATTTGAAGTCGTTTCTTAAAGACTCGAATACTTTGGCTCAAATTTTGTCCAAACCTGAAAATTCTGTTCTAAAGTTCTTCCAATGTGATTATGTCAACAATAGATTCTGATTTAATTCTCTGTCAACTTAATCTCTGTACCCAATAATAAAGTTAATCAAAAGAAAAGGCGGGCACCTATTTCACTAATATGTAAAACCTTATTAGTTCTTTAAGCAATTAATTGATCATTCATTAGAATAAGCGTGCTAAAACAAAGCACCAGAAAGATGGATAGTGACTTAGAAGATGAAAACTCCATCCTATCTTTTTCATAATCCTTTAATATGAAGATGAACAAATGAAAACAATGTCAAGAAGACTTAAGATAATATTCATTATTATCGTGGTTGTAAACTTAATAGTTGTTTATTCCTCTACATTTTCCAATGTTGCTGCTTTGGAATCTGCCCCTGATAAAATAAAAAAGAGAATAAACTTTCCAGATCCAATCTTTCTAAAGCACGGTATTCCAATAACTGGAACCTTCAATAACGAATCTACTTCCCACAATTACTTTTTCGAGGCAATAACCCTAGGACAAGTGGTGTATTTTTCAATCAATCCTAAGGATAATCTTAATGTCACGATCTATAACCCTTCAGGAATTGAGTTAGACAAAGAAGAAATTAGTCATCCTGCAAAATATTTGGGTTCATGGAAAGCTTCAACTGATGGAGAATGGAGATTGCAAGTGAATGGTACAAAGAGTTATTCAACTAATGAAACATACGAAATTTTAGCTAGTATTCCTGAGGTGGGATATAGTGATGATACCGCTACATTAGTGAATGAATCAATTATAGAAGCTAATTTTACTATTGACCATGAAATACACCATTGGAAGGTTTCATTAGAGGAAAACCAAAATTGCACCCTATTTCTTAAAGAAACAACTCAGAGTGTGCTCCATGAAGCTAGAATGACAATTTATCGTCAAAAATATCCGAAGAATCCCGTCTTTCCCGAGAAAGACATAATCTACAGGAATTTTTGGAATTATTCTTGGAATCCAATTGCCACAGATACTTACTTCATCGTAATCACACATCATCCTCAAGATCTTTCCTCTACAGGAGTGTACAATATTTCTCTTGTATCTGAAAAATCACGTTATAGCTTTGAAACAGCAGAGAGATTGTTTTATAACCAAACACATACTATTCAGGTTGATCAAGGTTTTGCTCCTCGAAAACCAATTTTTTTCAAATTCGAGGTGAATTTCAGCCGATCCAAAGTCTTCCTGCGAGTTTATGGACCAAATTCCACTGCTGCTAAGATACTAGACCATGCATTAGTTGAAGTCTATGATAGTGGAAAACAAAAACGTGAATATATTGGTGAAGAGGACAAACAAAAAAACGCTTATGAATTCAATATTTCTTTAACACTAGATGCCGATACATACTATTTAGTCATCTCACCTGATTCAAATGCTGTTGGTCAGTTTTTCATTCATTTTACCTACCAGTTACCAAGGCCATTCATTTGGACTCTTCCTGCAATCTTTCTGAATATTGTTATTCTTATTGCATTACCAATATCTCTTATTTATCTAGATTCGAAGGGGAGATGGTATCGAATTAACCAATGGACCCTTCCCACTTCTTTAAACGAAACTTACAAATACTTAAAATACAGTTTTAGCGGACTTTTCAATATTAAAGAAGTTCCTAATGAATCAATTTTGATTCGTGTTACGAGTATTCCATTTAAGACATTTGCATTGTTGAACTTTGTAGAATCCTCCGAAAAAGAGACGTTAGTGTTCTCAAAACGGATTAAACGAAAAATTGAATGGATTGTCTATTTTCTATTTGCTCTGATAATTTTTGATGTACTTAATATTCTTGGCT
>JAEOTU010000169.1 GCA_016839665.1 Candidatus Hodarchaeota archaeon | reverse complement strand
TTAGAATTTGTCTCTTGTAGGCAAATGAGTAGCCCGGGAGAACCCATTGGGTTTCCGTTAGCGCTGGACTGAAGTCCCAGGTTTCCCTGAGTGATGGATATCCAGTTGTCGTGCGTTCAAAATCGAAATCGGTTGTGGCCGATCAATGAAACTCGCACCCGCGGCACTTCTTCTAATTTATTTCTTGTAAAATTTCTTAAATCTAGTTGCTTGTACAATACATTTTTCCTGAAGTGACTCGATCAATTCTAGCTAGTGAGTTATTTCCACCAGTTAGATTAGATGGTTCCCTCCAGTTATATTTTTAATCTATCCGTCGCCGATTGTTAAAATTTTTTCGTTGCCACGAATACCTTCGAAGTTTTGGGCTGGGATATCCGCAATACGCACATTTACGTTTGCGCTTATGGTAAGATCGATTACCACATCTTCGACACATCATATGAGTCCGTTTAGCAGTATGCTTTCCGCGTGATGCCGTTCCTTTGGTCACTTTTCACAACTCTGATATTGAATGTTTCTTGGTTAGCGTTTTTTTCCTAGGGTGGAGAGATAAGGATAACATTATCTCCACGAAGAATGATATTACCTAATGATTCTGTTACCGCCTCATCATTAGTCTCTTCTTTCGGAGGATAGATCATTTCTGCGTCTTCTAGGTATAAATTGAGGTGGGGATCGTAGCTGCGTAATATTCCACGGATTTCACGATGTCCTCGCACTTTAAGAATGACTTTCTTGTTGAGAGCGGCGGTTAATACATCTAAAGGTCTGCTCATAATAAATCACTTTGCTAGAAAGGGAGTTTTACAGTCAAAAGGAATGCTCCGACCGGGATTTTCCGTTCGCAAACACCTTGTTTGTGACATTTGAACCCGGGTCTTTCCGCTTGAATTCGACTCTGAACTCATTTAGATTCGGGGCGAAAGCCCGGAATGATGGGCCAAGCTACACTATCGGAGCGAATCCTCATGAATTACAGCCCTTTATTGGCAAGACAACCCCCCTTGCTTCAAATTAAAAAGGTTTGTTGATAAGATGTTAAACGAAGAAACTAGAACTTAAAGAGAGGAGTTATTGTTTTGAGGATTAATAAAAAGATTAAGGATTAAGAAATAAAAATCCACTAAAACTTGAATAGAGATCCTTTCTGGGATATAAAACGTGAAAACAAGGTGTTTAATCACTTGGGTTCCAAGAAGCGTCGAAAATGGCGGAAAAAGTCAACAGATAAACAAGAAAACTATTTTCTTGCCCAAGAAGCAGCAATTTTTCTCATTGAGGAGAGTTTAAAGATGCGTTCAACCAATCCTCGGCGTTCTCAAGAACTTTTTGTTGATGCACGAAAAATTGGAAAACGAGGACGGTTTCATCTTCCGAAACATTATCGTCGTTTGTTTTGTAGGTATTGTCATTACCCTTTAAGCAATAAAACAGCAAAAATACGCTTAAATAGTAAAAAACGACAACTTCATTATCTTTGCTTAAATTGCAAGAGGGAACAACGATTTGGATATTCTAGGAGAATAAAAAGCGTTTGAAGGATTAAATATGATTGTAGCAATATATACTACTTTTGAAGATTTAAATGAGGCAAAGAAAGTAGGGTGCCTATTGGTTGAAAAAAAACTTGCAGCATGCGTGAATTTAATTCCAAATGTTATTTCTATTTATCGTTGGGAGGAAAAAGTCGTAGAAGCAACAGAAATAATTTTGTGGTGTAAGACACAAGAATTTTTAATTGATAAAATCCAAAATATAATCCAAGAGCTTCATAGTTACAGTTTACCCGCTTTTGTGGTTTACCCGATTCATTCAGGAAGTGAAAAATACCTGAAATGGTTATCCGAAGAGACTCAACCATTACACATCGATTAAAACCTTAATTCGATTATCATTTTTCTCCGTGTGAATAGCTACTCCTAATAAGTTTTGAACTAGTTTAATGTTAGTTTTAGTATGATTCGACAAATAAGGAGTAAAGAAAACACTTGAATTCGAAGCTATAGCCATAATGGGAAGAATTTGGTCAGCTAAAAAAGGATCAACAGTACATCGACCATTAATTGGAGTAAGATAACGTTCAACTGCATTATAACCAACTTTTTCAGCAGGAAGCTTCCGTTCACCTACAAAATCCCCACCTATTATGTTGTCCTCAGTTTTAGAGAATACAAGAACTCCTGAACCAGGATTATCTGCATTAACTGATTCATTTATGATTTTTGAATCAATACCCTGTTTTTGTAGGACTTTTACAATTGCAGACGATTGTCTTTCAGCAACTCGGGCTTTTTGTAGGTGTTTTGATGCGAATGATAAAATGGTTGCCAATTTTGGTTCTCTGAACGCCTCAAGATTTAATCCCTTTAGGTTAGCAGGAGAATGCATTTTGACTGAAACTCTTGCTCCACCTTTTGGAAAAAAACCATGACGCTTGAGAGTTATCCCCAGTTCAAAATTCATTAGACGAAAGACTTCCCAAGTGACATGATTGACATAAGGAATACTAGGTGCCCACTTTCCGAAAGTTGCTCCCCCTTGAAACTCTATTGTAAGAGTGTGGTTTTTTATACCAAGGATAGCTACCTGAAGAGATTGTAAAATAAGACCCAAGCTACCCGCTGTGGAAACCTGAATGTTCAAATGAGATTTCCAAGTATTTGTAGGTGTGAAAATAATGGTATCTGAACCTAGATAATCTCCTTCTAATTCACCCCCACAGAACTGAGCTAATGCACGAAGTCCCATGAGATGTTGAGTTTGTAACCCTGGATTTGGACGATTTTTACGTATATCCACAACTTTTACTGGTTCTTGGGTCACAATGGCAAGAGAAGTCACTAATCGAAGAATAGCCCCGCCTCCTTCTCCAAGACTTCCATCATATACGTGCAAATAATGACCCCTAACGGACTAGTAGTCGCATTAACGATAAAATAATGAATATATTCAAGGAATTATGACAAAAGAACCTTTGGTATAGTTAATTACTCTATCCTGCTCGCTCTTTTCGTTTTGGACGCAATCTTGTAGAACGACATCGGCGACATTTGGTTGCATTTGGAGGATTTCGTGCGTAACACTTTCTACAAATCATCATGTCTAGTAATGCACTACGAACAATGTCTCGTTTCTCAGGATCAGTGATCGGCATTGTGTTGATTTCCTCTTCAATGGACCGCTTTGTATTGAGTTCCTTTTTTGTATATTTCTTATCATTAAAGAACCAAAGGTTGATTCTTGGAAATAATGATGAAATGTACCTATTCCAAGGGATTTTACTAAAATTTAAATTCTTTCTTGTTAGTTAGGAGCTAAATTTCGAGTAGAAAGATAAAAATCATTTTTTTCTCTGATGATGATATTCTGAGCAAACCAAAATTATTATCATTATGTGGTAAATAATTTACGCTTAACTTCAAGTTATCTAAAGTGAGATCTTTGAAAAAGGAAAAATCTCATGCTAAAAATAGCATGAATAACATTACTCTTGACTTTTCTCCCTTCATATTCAGGGACTTACCTCAATCTATTTGGAAAACACACCTCCATGTTTTTTAATGCTATTGTTATTGATAAATCATGCTACCGGGGTCAATCCTTGGAATATTTGACGACACTTCAGTTTGAAAAATGATAGGATCACCCCCCGCCCCCCTGATTTCGAGTGCAGAAATGAAGTAATTCGACAAAAAACTGGATTAATCACAAATTACGACCTATTGAGTGATTGAATATCTCCATACTATTTCCAGAAAATATTAATAAAGGAGAAAAAACCAAAGAGGTCATGAAGTAAAAAACTAGATTCGGTGAAGCCCCAATGCAATACTACATGAGTGTCTCAGAAATTCAAGATCGAGTAAAAACTTTGATAAACCATTTTACAGGAAGCAATTGTGCAAAATCACCATTTTTCAATCCAAAAATCGTTAATTCGCTCCAAAAAATGGTGGATCCCAACCACTTAAACAATGAAAGACTGGCAGAAGATATTATAACCACTTTTTTAAATTCATTAATTTTAGCTGGACAACTGGGTATTAACATCGAAGCAAAGGTAAATGAGTACCTTATCCAGCTTGAAAGAGAAGCTATCTTTGCTATGTAAAATTGAAATCATTCGATCATAAAGCTCAATTGAAGAGGGCGATTATTAATTCTAGGCTAGGAGCTGAAATTATTATGCCTATAATTAAGCATCCTAAGCCACCAAAAATTGGTAAAGGAAGTCCAGGTAAAGCTCGTTCTTTCTTTAGAAATCTAAAGGTATAATAAGCACCCACAAAAAGTCCAACAAGAGCAGCGATCAGGGGAACTGGAGTGGCCAACTTGCTGCCGATTACTACTGAAGCACTAATCAACATGCTGAAAAATGCAAAATCTCCCAATCCAATATTTATTAAAGGAGTAGAATAAACTGGAAGGGCTGGTAATAAAGGTACTTTCTCATATTCAATATCATCTTGTAAATTCATGTTATTTTCTAATTGTTCAGCTGTTTCGCGACCATGGTCAATAATCCCTTTTAAAGGACCACGAAACACCGCATAAATGTCATATAAGGAAAGACCTATCAAAATAAAGAAAGTTGTGAGTAATCCAAGATGGATAGCTAACATAGACCCGATCATTGCACCAAAAAATATCATCATTACATTTCTAAACCAAATCTTATCAAAACTCTGAATTCCAAATGAAATGGTGCCTAATAATCCTAAGAGTAGAGCAAAAATGTACAGAAACACCTCTATTATGAAAACCTGTTGTGATCCAATGCTCAGATTCCATTCAAAGAAACTTTCAATCCAGTCCTGTAATGGAGTGGGAAAAAGAGCCCAAAACATGTTCAAACCCTCTATTAGAACGACAACTCCATAAAAGAGCCCAAATACAAACCAGCTAAATCCCATCATTGCTGCAAAGAAATATACCAGGAGTTGCATGAACCCCTTTTTTATTATGACAAGAACTACTAACCCACCAATGAAAGCCAATGTCACGTAAAATAGCATGTTTAATACTGCTCCCCAGGCAATACCGCCTGGGTCATCAGGATTTTCAGGAATTGGTGAAATATCGGGTGGGGTATAGGTTGGGTCTTGTTCTTGTATACTTGCATAATATTGAAGTGTAAACAATGATAATATGATAGTGATCAAGATTACAAAAGCTATTGGCTGAATAAATGCCTGTAACTTAGCTTCGGGGATTTCAGGGCTTTCGGAAACACTTTCACTCATTTTCTGTTCAGTAAAACCTTGGACAAATACTCAAAATAAAAATACTGGAACGAGAACTAACAAACCAAATGCCCTACCTCGAGAATCTAGGAGAAATTAATATCATTGATCTCCTGCAATCATATATTGACTCTTCTGATCTTCTTGGGACTAATGAAGACG
>JAEOTU010000168.1 GCA_016839665.1 Candidatus Hodarchaeota archaeon | reverse complement strand
TTGGCCCTCAAACATTTCTAATTAATGGTATTTTTGTATCATTCGTTCTATTAGTAGGAGGATATCTAGTCATGAACAATGAGATGACGATTGGACTACTTATCGCATCTATCATGCTTTCTGGGCGTCTTTTCATACCAGTTAATCATGCGACACGTCTTGGCGTTGTATTAGGTTACTCCCAAGCATCGGGAACAAAGTTTTTTGAAGTAATTGAAAAGATCCCCGTGATAATAGACAATCCAGATGCAAAGAACATTCCAAGGGACGGAAAAGGTGAAATTATATTTGAAAATGTGAGTTTTGGTTATCGAAAAGAACCAGTGTTAGTAGGAATTTCTCTTTCAATTCCCGCAGGAAGTACTCTAGCTCTTTTAGGAAAGACAGGGTCAGGTAAAAGTTCGTTGATCAATTTAATCCCAAGGTTTTACGACGTTACGAGTGGAGCGGTAAAAATAGATGGAATCGATGTCCGAGACTTGAGACTTAAATCAATACGGAAAAGCATTGGTTTTTGCGATCAAGAAACATTTCTCTTTTCCCGGAGTATTAAAGCAAATATCGCATTTGGGAAAACACGTGCAACAAAAGAGGAGATCATTCACGTGGCAAAAATTTCTCAGATTCACGATTTCATTGAAAGTCTTCCCGACGGATATGAAACTATAATTGGAGAAAGAGGAGTCACTTTAAGTGGTGGACAGAGACAACGTCTTTCTATTGCTCGCGCACTTCTCGCGGATCCATTAATCGTAGTTTTTGACGACGCGCTATCATCAGTCGATATCAAAACAGAGAGAAAAATCCAAGAAGCGTTAAAGGCTTTGTTGAAGAACCGGACGACAATTTTTATTACTCAACGGCTTTCGACGATCAAGTTTGTTGATTGGATTGTAATAATAGATAAAGGGAATATTGTAGAACAAGGTACTCACAACGATTTACTCTCTAAGAATGGGATATATAAACGACTCTTTGAAACGCAAGTAGACGGAGTTGTAGATCTCGAATTAATCAAAGAACTGGAGGAGGGTACGTGAATTGAGGCCAAGTAAAGGAAATTCAAAGAGAACTATAACTGACAGATCTTTGATGAAACGCTTGGTAAAATATCTTTTTCTTCAAAAAAAACTAATGTTGATTGCGTTACTCATGATGATCATTCAAATGGTATTCTTTGCATTTGCTCCATACATGATAAAAATTACACTTGACGATTATATTGCTAAAAACAAAAACCTCGAGTTTTTTTCAATCTGGCTTATATATCCTATAGTAATTTTTCTTCGCTTTATCCCGATGTACGTTCAAATTAGACTCCTCTTGATTATAGGCGAAAAAACGGTCTACAACTTAAGAAGAGATACTTACGAAAAGCTTCAAGATAATAGCATGGATTATTTTGATAAGACACCTGCAGGAGATTCGTTAGCTCGTATGACAAGCGATATCGATTCTATTCGACCAATAATTTCTGGACAGTTTTTGATTGTGATTTCATCTATTTTTATGGTTATAGGAGGACTTATAGTCTGTTTGTCAATTTCACTCCCATTAACACTTCTCACGTTATCTCTATTCCCTGTTATTATAATATTCGCCATTTTTCAACGTCGTGTTGTTAGAAAGAAATGGGAAGATTATCGAAAATTCAATGCAATATATATTGCCTTAATGACAGAACACATATCAGGAGCACGAGTTTCACAATCTTTTGCACGATCTAAACATAATCGAAAGTATTTCGATAAAATGAACGAAAAATATTACCAAAAAGGATTGAGTGCTTTCCGTTGGAGTAGTATTTTTGATCCATTCTATGAGGCTTATACTAAGCTTACAACTGTTTTAGTTTTATTTGTAGGGGGAACCTTGGCTCTGCAAAGCCAAGGAGTTGTGACTATAGGAAGCCTTGTGCTTTTTATCCTATACATAAATCAATTTCTCGAGCCATTAATGATTCTTACGGGGTTATATGCCCTTATCCAAGCATCGTTCTCGGCTTTTGAGCGTATTATTATTCTACATGATACACTCCCATCAGTAAAAGAGTATATCGAAGCTAAACCGTTAAATTGTCATTCTGGAGAAATAGATTTTAATAAAGTCACATTTTCTTATGACGACGGTAAATCAATGGTTTTAGACGATTTCACACTCTCTATTCGTTCTAATGAACGTATAGCGATTGTTGGAGAAACTGGTTCAGGAAAAACAACAATTATAAGTCTCATCTCAAGGTTATATGAAATACATAAAGGTTCTATCCTAATTGACGGGCAGGATATTAAAAATGTGACACTTTCTTCACTCCGAAGAAATGTAGGAGTTGTCCTACAAGATCCGTTCCTATTCTCAGAATCCGTACGATACAATT
>JAEOTU010000167.1 GCA_016839665.1 Candidatus Hodarchaeota archaeon | reverse complement strand
TGGGATGAAACTCTTTCCAATCAGGTTATCGAGTACGGTACAGACTTTGTTTACGATGTGAACGCGTCTGATATTTACGGTGTCGATCATTATTGGATCAATGACACCACACATTTTAGTATTAGTAACATTGGTGTGATTACTAATACGACCAAGTTGAACGTGGGTATCCATTGGTTGGAAGTCCAAGCCTTAGATTCTTCTGGTAATTACTGCTCAGCGAGGATCAAAATTATTATTCAAGAATTCACAACCGCCAAAACTCAACTCAACTTGCTCTCCATCTTAACTGCAGCATTCATAATGTCCCTGCTTATTCGTAGACTTAGACCCCGCAAAATAAGCTAGTATCGCCAATATTTTCTTCAGACAGGTGATATAAGAGCTATCATCTTTTAAATTAGATAATAGAATATTTATGCAAGATATGTAGATAAAGAAAGTTAAATCAATTCTGAAAAACTAATAAAATCGAATTGAATTATCTTATTACATTCAGATTGGTATTTATTATTTTAACCCACAATAAAATAAAAGGATGAGAAAAAAGTTATGTGGGAAATAAACTTCAAATTACGCGCTGCTGATCGATCAGAACCCTTTCGCTTCCTAGTCAACCCCATTACTGAAATGGATAGGAAATTTCCGAATTTTCCTAAGGATAAGTTTATACGAGCCTTAAGGACACATAGTGAGGAAAACAAATACTCAGTTAAAACAGGAAGTCTGACAAATTTAAAATTCAAACACACCTCAGAGTTTCTCGAAGATCAAGAAATCCATGTCGTAATGCTCGTGATGGAGAAAATTGGACCCATATCACTAATCTTCCGTCAAACATTCGAATATCTAGTACTCGAAGGGATTGACGCTAATTATAACTATTTGGGAAGTGAAGCACTACTAAATGTCCTGGTTCAAATTATTAAACCAGACTCTCCGACTGTAAAGGGACTTGGGAAAATCATTACCATCTATCATGCCTCAAATATTGTTGAATTAACGAGGAAAGAAAGTATAGTCTCATTTTTAGATAGTATTGAGGGACAAATCCTCGTTTTTAGTTTAAGTATTATCGTACCAACGATTCTAATTATTATTCTTCCATTGACTTTTCTAGATTCAATGCTTGGTTATATTTTCAGTCTTGGTTTCTTGGCTATTGCATGGTGTATCGTTCCTCTTGCGAAGAGATCAACTAGACACGCACCTCTCGCTCTTGTGTCAATATTAATCAGCTATCTGATTACCGAGATTTTAATTAATTTTAAAATCTTGGTTGGTGGAATTAATCCTTGGGGGATATTTAGCAATATTTCTCGCCAAAGGTTACTAGAGACTCTTCAGAGTCAAGAACTAATTTCCGGACTAGGAAGGCAAGTATTCTTTGGTTTGGAACTTATCCAAGCTATTGTGCCATTCCTTGATGTTATAATCGTTGCATTTATCCCCTTTACTGTTGGAGTGGGCTTAGCTGGAGTTTTTGAAAAATTTGACATAAATTGGAAACCACGAATTGCACTTAAAGTCATTCTTTCGGGTTTTTTCTTAATTTTCATCCTTGTTATTCCATTAGGATATCATGCTTTTGGAAAAGGATCCGAGGGTACTCTCCACGCGAGTATAGGTCTGGTTGAGACTGCAGAAATGTTTTCTCCAAAATATATTGAGGGGTTGAATAATGAAGAGATCCTAGAGGAATTTCAAGAATTAATTGCATCAGCACGGGAACATTTAGCAAAAGCGGGCAACTCTTTTGCTCAGTTTGGAGAAAATCCATTAATAGCATATGTCCTCCCATTTCTGATTCCAAAAGTGGGAGGTATCCCTCTTGAGGATTTGCCGGAAATTTTAACGTTAACAGAGGTGTTGGCTGATACTATTCCTTATTTCCCAAACATACTGTGGGGATACAATAATTTACAATCTGGCTTCAATCAAAGCTTTGATATTCTTCTGCAAACTATCAGGAAAATCCAGGGAGGCTCTGGGGCCAGCATTTCGCAAGATTATAACAGTACTATGCTAGAGGCCCTTAAAATTCTACAACTAGGAGTAAATAATCTTTCATTTGTTGAGAATCCTATTTTAAATCTTATTAGCGAAGTACAAGAAAAGCTTGATTATTCAGTTTTCGCAGAGATATCTGATTTACTTACAGAACTTGAAATTGGTTTACCCATTCTCATTACTATCATTAATGGTTCAGTTCCATGGATAAACAGTACGTATAAACTCACTTTGATGATGGAGGAGCTTTATGATTTTAATTTTACTTCTAATATATTGGTAGAAGCTGAGAGAGATTTTAACACCTCAATGGTAATACAGACTGTTGATGTTGAAGAAATCCCTGAAGACACATTGATTCCTTTTCGAGATTTAGTAAACTTTAGTCTTAACTTACAACAAGTTACTAAATACCTTCTATTCTCAGTACACAACTCTACATCGATGTTTCAAGCATTAAATGATACACTTGTTCAAATTCAAAGAATTGACTTCTCGAATTCTACAAATATTGAAGACCCACGTTGGAATTCTATAGATCTTGGCCTTCAAAACACCTCTGACCATTTAATTTCAACTCAATCAAGCTTAGGAAACATGACAGCATTAATTGAATCCGAGGATTCTGGTCTTGAAGAGTTAGCAGGACTAGGTCAATTGCTCCAAGATCTTGAGAATTTTACAGAGTCAGCATCACAGAGATTCGATGTTATCGAACAATACGTTTTAGCTTTAAATGGTACTCTAGAGGCTGCTAAATACTTTTCTTTGGGATCTATGGCTTTTAATGAAACCCTTGAAGCAGCATTGGCTAGCCAACCCTTTGACTTTAACTCAAGTAGAGACAATTTCACTCTCTGTCAGATAGCAGCAAATACAACCTATGATAATTTAGAGGCAGTGAGTAACCACCTCCTCAATGAAGTCGCAATCACAAATTGGCAACAACTTGTTAAAGGCAATATTTCTGACAGTCAATTCAATTCGATTTACATGAATGCCCAACGTTGTATAGATTTGATTTTAGATATTGAGAATGTTCAAATTACCCTTCAAGAGGCTGAAGTTGGCCTTGCAGATATTCTTGATAGAATGGAACAACTAGATGAAGATTGGGCCATTTTTACCTTTTAAGGTCTCTTAACCTTAACCGCATTCACAGTTTTCCCAGAAATGAAAACGCAGATTGTTCTTTGAGAAATGGTTTTGGATCCATATCCCAAACAGACAGGTCAAATTCTCCTCTTGATGCAGCTAAATCACGAAAAACAGCACCAGCTTGTTTGTTCTTCCAGAACTCAGGCCCGTATTCATCAACCATTTGAGAGATCCACTCTGTTACACGAATGCTTGCGAGTAAGTAAGAAGGAGAATAAAGATCATAATCAGGCATTATGTGATGCAGCAACCAATATTCTCCGGGGATTTCCCAAAAAAATCGTTTTGTTAATTCCTGAAACCGAGCAGATGCCTGTTCAGTTGAATAATTCCTCTTCCAGAATTCTAATTTCATGATAGCGTTTGCTGAGTAAAAAACAAGAAAAAACAGGTTTAGAAAATGTCTTCGATCAAGAATTTCCATGGCAGTTTCCTCTGATAATTCTAGTTCCTGCTGTAAAAAGAGAGAGTTGGCTAGCAAGCTATCCAGAAAGATAGAGAAAGATTCAGCTACACTCATGGGAACTAAATATTTTTTCCAATAGGGATCTTCTGGATTTCCAGAGGATCCGTGAATAGCATGCCCAAACTCATGAAAAACACTGACAAAATCACTGAACGGGGATACTGGCTTATACACAACTCGGACATCGGTTGGAATTTTCACACCGAAACAATATGCTGAGGGGGATTTTTTTTCACGGTTTTCGTTATCTACCTTAATTCGAGCAAATTCTTTTTCAAAACCCCATTGGTTAAGTGCTTTTTCTACAACCTTCAACGGATTCTTCTTCTCGAAGAAATTATTCAGAGGTGAATATACCCGCCCACGAGCGACATAGAAATCATCATAATACTCAAAAGTTTCTTTATTAAGAATTTCAGGTGCAAAATGTTCTGCAGCTACTAAAAATGGTTTTCGTGCCCCATCACCCAAGGAGAAGATGAGATCAAGTAATTTCTCATAAGTCAGAAACTCCTTTTCTAAGTAGCCATCTAATGGGGAAGAATCATAGAGAGAATAGACTTGTCGTGAAATATTGAATCTTTTAATGATAAGAGGTGCTAATTCTCGGCTTTTCGTAACAAAATCATCAAATACTCTTTGTCGGTCGCTTGGATTTGAGGAGAGAGCATTAAATTGCCTCCACGATCCCCAATTGACTGGTTTATCCTTAAAATGGAATTCTTTTGTAGAAATTAATGACATTCTTTTTTCGTATATTTCTAAAGATAATGGGAGTTTTCGAGCTTTCGCAATTGTATCAATAGAGTCTAAATAGAACGCTCTAGGTTCTTCATATGAGCCTAGGAACTCAGAACTTAGCCCCACCAATGTTTCAGACACACTATTCATAAGATTCTTATTATATGGGAGCCCTGCGATTTGATTATAATTTTGTTCGCTTAATTGGGTGAAATATTTTTCAAATTCTGCTCCTAGCTCTTCTATACTACGAACAGGTGTACTCACTGCATTCACCTATGTATCATTAACTTCTGTCGTAAGTATCAGATGAAAATATCAGTAAGATAATCAGTTTTAAACCATGAAAAATAATGGGTTTTAAGTCATCCGTTGCTTTTTAAGAAAGATAGGCAAGTCCGGGTACAGGATGATGTTCGTTTTCTGATATTCGAACTTTTGTCATGAAAACAGTAGTTTATGGAGAAGACGTAACCTTTTCACGGTTAACTTCCTTTCTGAATTAGATTCGCAAAAATTCCAATTTCTCGTTATCGCGAATATTAAACTGATTGATAAAAGAAAAACTTCTATCTTAACCTCGGCGTAGGCCAATCCAAACTACAATCGGGTAGATCATTATAGCAAATCGTGCAATCAATGATATCAGGGGATCTTGGATATTAATTATCTCAACAGTAAATCCAATAGATAAAAACGCCTGACCGCATGCTAAAACAAAAGTTTGTTTCCACCGAGGCATGCCTCTTCTATATAATGAAAGCGTCAAATAAAAGAATAATACAACAATCATCCAGAGATTTGGAAATAGAAAAATATAGCCAATAATTTCGAAGAGATCTTCATGTTGAGGTTGCCAATCACCCGCGATCTCAATCCACTGAAAAGGAGCGACGGTATATACAATAACCCAAAGAGCGAGCATAATCGCTGGGATAATTAAAAGTTTCTTGTATTTGTCAGGAAAAAAGCTTTGAGTGAAAAAACATGCAGACAGAATTGCTGATGCTGATGCTACCCAAGCTATGAAAGCAAAGAGCATGGACAGCCAGAAAACATCAATATCGTTCAAACTAAAGGAAAGAAAACTTTTCAGGGGAGGTGCTTGAGCTTGTGTTACATCTGAAGTTATTAATAGAAGTTGTTCAATCAAAAGGGAAACAAGGGCAAAAAAACCGAATAGGAGAATTAGACTCATATACAAAGTTGAATTACGTCTTGTTCTTCGGTAAGAGTTTAACAGGTATAACCCGAGCAATAAAAATAATACCACGGCTATAACGACAAAAACAACACTCAGGAGTTCGGGAGGGGAATCAAATTGACTTATCGCCAAATTTCTCACTTCTAAGATTCTTTTTCAACATCTCACCTAGATAAATTTCACCTTTCTTAAAATTTTCTTTCAATATTTCTATCAATTTTACTTATGTTTCCTTCTATAATTATTATGGTGTATTGTCAGGGTAAAAAAAAATCAGTTTCGATTAAAGGGTTGAAACCAGTCTTAGAGAGACATTTTTTAGCCCCTCGATTGACCGCAGCTCCATTAGTAACAATCTTATATTATTAATCCTGTCCTTAATAATTACATTCTCCAAGCATTCTGCTTTATTCATATGGAAGTGCGACGAATAATTCACATTAGAATGATGCTGAGCTTCGAGATATTGTTGAACAGTTTTATGATCATGATGATCGTACACAACAGAAATAATTACAGTCACTTCAGAAGTGTCAGAAATACTATTTATGACTTTTTCTGATTCGAAAAAGCTTTGTAAGGCGTCCCTAATCATCTGAGATTTATTTCGATACCCAAATTCTTTCACTTTAGCAGATATCAACTTCTTAAATTTTGGTTCACATGAGAAAGTAATAGTCTCTCGAACTCCTTTCTGAGTCATTTTTATGCCTTCTAAATTCTTATATCTATTTGAAAAATTCTTTTTCATGCTGTGGGTCTTGAAACTCTTGTTGTTGAAATTCTCTAAAGGATAAAAAATCACCCTCGACTTTTCCTTGTTTGATCAATATAATTCGGTCGGCGATTTTCATCAAATCAAAATCATGCGTTATTACGATCACAGTTCTGCTTTTAGTAAATGATCGTATTATATCAATCATCTTGGGCTTAATCCACGGATCAATACCCGCGGTGGGCTCATCAAGGACAATAATATCTGGTTCCATCGCCAAAATACCTGCAAACGCTACTTTTTTCTTTTCACCAAATGAAAGGTTAAATGTAACTCTATCCTTCAGGTCAGATATTTGAACTTCCTCTAAAGCCTTTTCAACTCTCTCCTTCACCAGATTGCATGGGAGACGCATATTTTTTGGACCAAATGCCACGTCTTGGTAGACTTTTGGAAAGAAAATTTGCTCGTCTGGGTTCTGAAAGACTAAACCAACTAGTTTTTGGATTTCTCTTTTATTCTTCTTCGAAATTTTTTTCTGAAAAACGAAGATTTCTCCTTGTTGGGGGAGTAAAAGACCATTAAAATGCTTCATGAGCGTTGTTTTTCCTGATCCATTTGGACCAGCGATTATTGTAAGATTGTTCCGTGCGAAATTAATTGAAACATCATGTAATACAATTGGACGTTTTCGAGAATATCTAAATGAAAGATTTTTCACTTCAATAACAGTCTCATTAGATTCTAAAGCATTATCTTGGCTGAGAATTGATGTAATCATAATATTCCTTCCACAAAGGTAATTGGTGAGGTTTGGCCTAATAATAAGATGAGAATCACTAATATTAATGTGAATAATGAAAAAATAATCCCACGACGTGTCCAAGGTTGTTCAGGGTGAGAAATTTTTCCAGAGAATCCTCTCGCAGAAAGAGCTGCTGATATATATTCTGCTCGTTTAAAAGAGCGTGCTAGAGCTGAACCAATGATAGTACCTATTACCTGCATCGATCTGAGGTTCATTCGCAGCGTTTCACCATAGATACGGTTTGATCTGGCCTCAAGGATTCTACTAAACTCTTCTTGCATTAAGAAAAAGAATCGATAGGTTAAAAAAGTAAGATTTGTTAATAAATCAGGCATTCTAAAATCATCAAGTCCGTAAATAATTTCAAAAAAGGATTCTTCGGAATTAATTAAAATCAAGATAAAAAGAACTAATAAGAGACTCCGAAAACCAAAAAATAAGGCTAGTGAGAAGTTGTTATGTGTTGTTTCATAAAACAACGATTTATATGTGACAGGTGAACTACTAAACGTTAAAAAAGATATTAAAGCAAGGGAACTTATTATTGGCAGTGAAATAATGCTGTATTTCAACAAAGATTTACGTGGTCGCAAGATTATCCAATCTAAAACTAATAGGATACAAAACCAAGATAATTGATTAAAATCAATGGTTAATGTACAAGCAAGAACCACTGAAAGAATCGCGATAATTTTACTCCTGACATCAATAGCTTTGGAATGAGCATCAGTATCTACAGGATAATGAATATGGGAATTTAAATTAACCATTCTAATCCAACAGAGTTTTAAAGAAATATATTATAATAGCTTAAGAGTTAATTTGAGATTTACGTTGGCGGAAGAAGAAAAGAGGAACAAAAAAAATACCAAAAATAATTATAACCCCGATAAGACCTGAAACTATAATTGAAAGAAAGTCATTCTGTAGTATCTGATTAAGGATAGATTCTTCCGAACCATAGTCTGTCAGAAAACCCAAATCAAAAACAGAACCCTCTGGAGCGTATTCTTCCGCTGCACTTTCAAGACCATCTGGATTAGGATCAGCAAATGGTGTGAGAATTAGTAGAACTATAAGAATAGCTATTCCACCTAAAAAAAGTTTTTGTTTGGACTCCACTTCCTCATCTCCTAAAACTAGGTAAATCCAAAGTAGGGTTTTCGATTTCTATAAACACATTCATCTCAATAGCGTTAAAGTACTGTACAATTGCAGTAGAGATTACGCCCTCACCAATACCAATTAGAATATGATAGAAAAGAATAGTTGGCAACGCTACAACGAATGGTATTGCAGATTGACTCTGGATAATAGGAATACCTATTTCTATGGCTGCAAAGAATGAAGCAGTCACTACTGATATGAAGGCGCCAAGGAATACACCAGAATAGTAACGAATTTTGTTTTCTTCTGGATTAACATTTAACATCAGAAACCGTAAAATCAAATAACCTGTAAAAACTCCAACTATTGCCATATTGAAGACATTAGCTCCAAGAGCGATAATTCCTCCATCAGCAAAGAGAAGTGATTGGATCAACAAAACAACAGAAATGACTAATACTGCTCCCCATGGGCCAACAATCGCTGCTGCTAGCGCTCCACCGAGAAGATGTCCAGAGGTACCACCAATAATAGGAAAATTAAGCATTTGAGCAGCGAAAATTGTCCCACCCAAAACAGCCATATATGAAATTCGTGTTTCATCAATATCTCGCAGTTTACGCAATGCGATTGCAATTACAACTAATGAAATAACCCAACATATAAGGAGGAAGGCAGGATCAACCCATCCGTCAGGGATGTGCATTTTTATTTCACCAACGGTATTATGTAAGAAGTAAAGCTTATAGAGGATCTCTTTTTGAATAACAGCTCTCAGATATAAATGTCTTACAGCGAGGTCAAATTTGTAACAACAAAAAATAAATTATCTGTCTAATCACTTTTTACCTTTATGGAAATAAGGAGTGATGAAATTGCAATTTTCAATTGATTTTAGGTGGAGAAATCAAAAGAATTAATTTTATGTTATAATCCTTCCATCCAATCCATAAACCGACTAGAGACAGCCTGCAAGAGCAATTCACGAATCAGGGGATTTCTTTGAGCACCAATTTCTGCAGCTACCTCAATTAAATCTGAATCAAATTTATTCTGAATCTGATCAATTTTGCTAACCCTTACCTCCTCTGGATCTGAATAGACATCAATCAATAAGCTGGCTACTTCTAGAAGCCTCTCTGTGTGAGCTTTAACAATATCACTAGCGTTATCTGGGTTTTTTCGTATTTCTTTGATCACAGCTTTTGAAAAACGACATGGAGTTCCTTGTTTCACCTGCTTTTTATCGATGTCAATCAGGGTTACTTTGGGGTAATTCTTAGCTAGATCTTTACTAATACCTATTATATCCGCATATGAAGGGTCAACCAATG
Organism: Candidatus Hodarchaeota archaeon; assembly: GCA_016839665.1. The sequence continues at coordinate 6,477 of JAEOTU010000167.1, read as the reverse complement.
TAGAGGTGTAACTTACTTTACGTGAAGTGAGATGGGGAGCAAACATATCCAAACTATGAACTATAAGGTCAACTAATACATTAGATTTGCCAGTTACAAAAACAGGAATACCACGATAGAGAGCGCCCAACGCTCTATCTTCGTTCTTCTTAATCTGAGATAAAAAGAAATCAATGCTTCCACCCTCCTTCTTTTCAGATAGAGTAACCTTTCTCTCTACAATTTCAATTTCCATTGTGGCTTCTTTCTCTGTGACTCGCCAATTATTAAGAGCGGTAACTAATGTCTTGGGAAATGTTCCAGAGTACATGTAATTCTGTTTGATTTGTGTAGCTAACTCTTCTGCTTTAAATTTCAGAAAAGGAACCTTGTTATACAAAAACACTTGCTGATCTTGAGGAACTATATAAGATAAGGAAGCAACACAAGTCGGTTCTTCCTGATTAGACTGTTGAACCTGAAATAATAAAATAAAACCAAGCTTTTTTAAGGCTGAAAATGGAAGAATGGCCTCTGCAGTTTCTAATTCACTAGTGGTCATCATAGATAGCGTCATCTCTGACCTACGAGTGATGTGTACTGCTTCTTGCTCACTTAGGCCTGTGTAGTAAATAGGAACGGATCCTTTCTTACGATCAAAGACACTAAACAAGATATTGCGGTCTTTCAATATTAACTCACATCAAAATGGTATTCATAGTGGATTTTTTTCTTTAACGAGATCTGTTGTTTAAAAGGTTTAACATATACTTTAAAGCAATTTGTTAAATAATTAAGAGTTGAACATGATATATCAGGATGAAGTCCGAAGTACAGACTTTTTTTCGTGCTATTCAACTTAAAGAAAGAAAAATTCTAGGAATCAAGACAATAATAGCAATTCTAATGATAGCTAATTTCTTGGGAGCTGTTATCGGTTTTTTTTACTATTTTAATGTGATTGGTCTTACTCAGTATTCCCCTATCCTGTGGATAATAATCCCTGATTGTCCAATGGCCGTATTATTATTGTTGGGGGTATATATTCAGAAAGAAAATCAAAATTTCGCCAATTATAATTTTTTTGTCTTCATACAAGGTATTCGTGGAGCGATACTAACTTTTCTTATTATAACTTCATTTGAATCGATAGACATTGAAATTGTCGTTATTGGTCACTCTCTTTTAATGATCCAGGCCATTCTCATTCTTCCATTATTGGCTGATCTGGAACTGAACAGAGGAACCATCATTGTGATTGTTGTCACGCTTATGAATGATGTATCTGATTTTTTTGGTTTATTTGGATTATTTTATCCAACCTTAGCTCAGCTACCGACAATTCAATCCATGTTTCCTTTCTTTGTTATTGCTATTTTCGGATTAGACTTAATCCTTATCCTTACAGGGATTGGATTTACTAAACTTATGGACAATACAGGAATTTCCTCAAACGTAGCTTAATCAAACCATAAAGTACATCTATAATCATAACCATAACAGTGATGAATCTCAACTACGATTACGAGAGAAGACAAATGACCAAACGAAAATATAGTACACCTCTTGCTCAAGCAATAGCTGAGGCCTATGCAAAAGGTGAAGGTGACGAAGATCTCGAACCAATTGTGCTTGTTGATGAAGGTAATCCTATTGGTCGTATTAATCCCAATGATGCGTTGATTTTTGCCAATATCCGTGGGGAGCGTGAGGTCGAGTTAACTCAAGCTCTTACAGATAAGCATTTTAATAAATTCCCAGTAGAATCTCTTGACCTTTGCGTTTCAACTATGATTGAATACCATCCTGATCTTTCTGTACATGTTGCATTTCCACCAACGTCCAATCTTGATAATACTTTGACAGATTTTCTCACTAAACAAAACAAACGCGTATTAAAATGCGTTGAAAGCGAAAAAGCAATTCATTTAACCTTCTTTTTCAATGGAAAACAACATTCGCAATTCAATGGTGAGGATCGGATTATTATTCCTTCTCATGAAGCTGAAAACCTTTCTGAGTTTCCTGAGATGAAAACTCTGGAGGTGGCTAACTCTACAATTGCTGCTATGGAAGAAGGACAATATAACTTAATTGTTACTAATTTATCTCCTTGCGATGTCATGGGGCACATAGAAAAAAAGGATGTCGTTGGGAAAGCAATACATGCAGTTGATAAACAACTTGAAAGGATAACTTCTTCCGCATTAGAGACCGACTATACAGTTCTTGTCACAGCGGATCACGGTGTTGCAGAATCATGGCTTTACCCTGATGGTTCCATTGACACAGGACATACTTCTAATCCTGTCCCCTTTCTAATTATCTCTAAGAAGAAAAATGAATTAAAACTAAGGGATAATGGTTCCCTTGTGGATATTGCACCTACAATATTAGATATTATGGGTTTAAGCAAGCCTCATGAAATGGGAGGCGAAACTCTTTTTATTGGTGAAACACGAATAGCATGTCAACGAGTCCTTCTCCTAATCTTGGATGGTTGGGGATACAATCCAGATTCATATGGAAACCTATTTATTGAATTTGGAACTCCTAATATGGATAGATTAAAGACTCATTATCCATTTACGACATTGATAGCTTCAGGTCCCCGCTTAGGGATGCCAGAAGGAACAGTCGGTAATAGTGAGATTGGTCATCTCCACATGGGCGCAGGAAGACGGATTGTTAGTGATCGTGTTAAAATTTTTGAAGATATTGAATCAGGGGCATTTTTCGATAATCGTGCTTTTTTGATGGCAATAAATCATGCGAAAAGAAACGAAACTGCTTTGCATCTCCTGGGGATCATCAGTTTTTACAGTTCACATGGATCGATCAAATACCTCGAGGCTCTTATGGAGCTTGCTAAAAAGGAGAATCTCCCAAAAGTCTTTTTACACGGAATGTTAGGACGAAGGGGTGAAAGACCAGAAGCAGGGGCGGAATATGTGAATAAATTGGAAGAAAAAGCGAGAAAAGTGGGAAATGTTGACGTTGTTTCAATCATTGGTCGTCATTGGGCACTCGATAGAGAGGAGAATTGGGATCGTATCCAGAAGACCTATAATTTGCTAGTTTATGGTAAAGGCAATGAAGCTCGACTTTTTAAGTCAATCTAATGAGTTTAAAAAAGTTTTAATATATAGGAAGAGTTTTGGAATGCTTTCATAGGAGCGAAGTGTTAGGTTCGCTGATGTATTCCCAGTAATCATTGCTGATATGACTCTATTTTCTTCGTAAAGCCCTAAAACTGGTTTACCAAGTCCTAAGGTATATGCTATTTCATAGCCTACCCCTAAGCTGGGAATCGACACTTCAGCAATCAGAGCATCACATTCATCAAGCCATTTCATGTCTTGAGTGTAAATCTCTGTGTCTGACATTGTTTCTTCAATTTCAGTTACGTTAGTTGAAGCAACGTGGTGAGTTAACACAGTATGATCATTTTCTTGTAAATATTCATTGATTGCTTGATAGTTTGCTTGCAGCGAACGTCCCCCACGAATTGCTGCAGATAAGTATATCTTCATTTAATCGTCTCTTTTTTTCCTTTGATGACCAATCAAAAGAGCACAGTATTCTTGAACCTTTTTATCAGTAGTTTTGTCAGCTAATAAAGACATTATTTCCATCAATTTTGTTTTATCTACCATAGAAATTCGATTCTCTTCACAAAATGCTTTTATGCGTTGATCCAAGATAGGGTTGGAATGTAATAACGCTGCGAGTATTTGAAAAATAGTAGTATCTGTACGCCCTTTCCTCAAAGCTTTAAGGGTTTTTTCTGAAGATTTATGAAACTTACCCGATCTATATATTGGTACGATTACTGGAAACCAATCTTGAGCTCTAGCCTTCATCCAATCCTGAATTTCTTGAATATCATTAATTCGTTCTTCCCAGTATTTTTTGAATTGCTCATTAGGGAATCCTAGCTCTGGCCATGTTTGAATTTTAGCAATTAACTCTAAATATTCTTTATAACGATCAATTTGAGCCTCTCTATCTCGTATGGCGAACTCTAACGCACCTAATACAAAACCTGCTGAGAATTGTTCCAAGGAATATTTGAGATTCTCTTTAAAGAGCACGTCTTGAGCTTGGATTAGGACATTACGATTTTTCTTCAAAGTCTCGACGGAATTTTCTGGAATTTCTTCTTGATGTTGGTCAAGATAGTCGAGAGCCCAGAAAAGAAACATGGCCTCATCTTGGGAATTAGCAGACCGGATAAACTCAGATAATTCTTCTGAGCTCTTTTTGAGGAGTGTGATTTTGACATGTTCAAAATCAACTTTGGTTTTGGCCAAAATCTACTATTTCCTTTATTTTGAAAAAAAAGGAGAGAAAGAAGGTTTTCTTAACCGAGTAGCATACGATAAACATCTTTTGGATCGTGGTCGCCAGGAGCCCTGATTTTAAATCGAATCTCAACTTGTTGTCCTGGTTGGACCTCACTATAGACCCACTTCATGGCTTTCCCATCTTTTACTGACGCATGTTCTTCGAATCCTACAGGAGGATCTTCCTCAGTATCTGAGACTAGTTCGAATCCCTTTGGTAGAAAATCACTCACTTCTACATTCTGAATTATAGAATTTCCCTCATTGGTTCCTCTAATCACGATCTCATACTCATTCAAGGCTTGACTGGAGGTTGACCGCACCATTTTACCAATTTTTAGCTTGCGTCGTTCATGCACAACTGTAATTGGGCCTGCTTCCGCCTCTGCTGTAACAGGTTTAACTGGTGGGAAAATATTAGCTAAAACTGTAATACTCCCTTGGAACTCTTCTTCTGGTTTCGCTGTGGCGAAAAAAGGGTATTTAACTGTGATTTCTTCGTCTTGTTTAAGTGTCCCAAGAGTGGAGTCTCCAAGGTGCTCGATAGTTAGAATGACGTTTTCCTCAGTAACCTCTAAATCAAACTCGGAGTCAGAAAGCAGTTGTTCACCTTTTGAAATCTCCACCTTTTCCTTTGTAGGTGCTTCAAAACCACTTGGAATTTGGTCTTGTAGCTGTAAATATTCAACTTCTGTACTTCCAACTGATTTAACTATGTTTTCAGTCATAATCTCAGTGCGTCTAAAGGAGGGTATCGTCATTGGTGTAAATGTTTTTGTTGCTTCAACATCCATAAATGGAAGAGCGTAACCAGGGAGGGTCAATTCAGCTATGATCTCAGAATCAAAAAGATATTTTACGGATAAATCGAGTTCACGGCCAAATTGGGGGATAACTCCTTCTTCTTCAACAGTAATCGTCCAAGGATCAAGGGAAAATGTTTCACCAGGATCAACAGAACGTTCCTCTTCAGGAAAATCGCTCCCAAGCCATTCGAGCCTAACATTTCCTTCGTCAAGAGAACCTTCGTAAATACGAACTTCCTTAAGATCCATCTCAAATTCTGAAGTATTTTCTAATTCGAACTTGCAATCAAAATCTCCTGGGTTCTCCTCTTGCTCATCGCGAGAAATAAATTGGAATACAGATGATGATCCAGATATTGTCTCGAGATTCAACCCAGAAAGACTTGTTTCGAGACTGTGGTAAGTAACGACTGTGTCTCCAACACTGTATGGCTCATTTGTATCTTCTGGTAAAGTAATTTTCATTTCACAACTTGCTTTGCTGCTTCCTTGGGCTGGAATTTCATCGAGTTTCCATATAACCATGTCTCCTTCCTTTTCAAACACTCCTTGCTCTGTTTGAAAGCTATCAACAGTTGTGGAAGTATCAAGAATATGTTTCTTCACAACAATGTTTTGCAGTTTCCAATCAAATTCATTGGTTAGCTCTAAAGTAAAACGCATTCCTGCTTCAGTACCTCGTGAAAAGGTAGGAGGTGAATCAGGTTTTTCTAAATCCCAAAATCCTTCGGTGATTTTTAGTCGTGGTGCTTCTACTTGAAAATTAAAAGATACTTCTTTCATTCCCTGTGGGTCTAGTTCTTTTATCCCAAAAGAATTGCCGAATACAACAGTTTCCTGGTCATCACTCCGATCAAAATCCACTTCATCCACACCCTCCAAGAATGCATCAATACCCCATATTCTATCATTATTACCAGTATTCTTGACCACCACTTTTCCCTGAGTACTTAATGATTCGAGTAATTCTCCTTCTTCATCAATGAGATTGTTCTCACGATCTATTCTATAATTTAAGGTCTCCTCTATTCTTACATGAAGCCCCGCTTGCTTCGCTTCATGCTCTTCCAGTGCCCGATAATCTTCTCGAGCGCGATCTGCATCCTCTTCAGAAAAATCGGTCTCTGGGAGAGAAGATCCCTTATCTCGAATGGATTTTGCAGTATCTTTGGCCTTATTTCTTACCCCACGATCCTTATCATCTTTTTCGATTTTTTCCAAGACTGAAATCGCTTCAGGATCATTTAATTTCATGATTGAATCAATAGCAGCTTTTCGAACATCTTTATCATCGTCTCTCTGAGCTGTTTTTAACAGTGCACGAAGAGATTCTTTTGTTCTTTGAC
>JAEOTU010000166.1 GCA_016839665.1 Candidatus Hodarchaeota archaeon | reverse complement strand
GGAACTGTTTATCAATTCCAGCTGTAAAACTTGTACCTGTTGTCGAACCAAAGAAAGAGATGGTTGTTGCTAAAATAATTCCAAAAATTATGAATAATGCTTTTCGTTTGTCTTGAAAGACTGATCTAATCGAGAATTTTGTTAATGGGGATAAGTTGGGCTTAAGTTTTAATAAAAATCCTTCTAGATAAGATGAGCGAGCTGGTTTGAGGGTTGCCTGAGGTCTCATTGCCTCGATTGGATTCATTTTAATAATTCTCTGACATGCTAGGAGAGAACCAGTTGTTGTAAAGAGAAAAATTAAACAAAAAAATCCGAGCGCTGGGAACACTAAGAGAAAAGAAGAAATTTGAGGAGTATTGGGGAGGCGTTTAATTCCAGCTAAATCGATGTAGAAATCCCCCATACCGAAACCTGTAATTAATCCAAGGACTATTCCGATAACAACTCCTATTAAACCTATTAACCAAGCGTAAAATAAAGCACTCGTTACTACTTCGCGATTTGTGAATCCTAATGCTTTAAAAATTCCTAAAGTAGTGATTTCTTCTTCAACGACCCGCTTAAGGATAATGAAAATCATAACTGCAGTGATTCCTGCAAAAAGAAAAGATAGCATGACTGGCATTACTGAGAATGTCGGCGATATACTTAGTAAGAAAGGATCCCGACCAGTCCGCTGAAGTACAGAATTAGTTCCTATTGTTGGTAAGAATTCTTCCAGGAATTGGTTCTTTCTTGAAGGATCCGCAAAATAAAATGCAATCTGATTCACCTGACTAGAGCTATTCACATGAACATTCCAATCTTGTTCTTTCATCCAAATGACCGGTCCATCCCAAGATGATCCATAGAACTCAGTCACAATACCAGGAGATAGCATAAATTCTGGTGAATCAACCATTGCAATGATTGTAAGATTTAAAATCCCCAATGAGGTGTTTACTTTCAATTCGTCATTGATCTTCCAGCCTTGAAGTTCAGCTGTAAGCTTTTCAACTACTGCGACATTTGAATCGGAAGATTCATGGAGAGTATTGATGTATCCTTCGTGATAATATAGCTTATCCACAACTAATTCTTCATTTCTAACAGCATAGAGATATGTCGCAACCTGTAATAAAGAACCTGACTCAGCAACTTGTACCTCGTGATTATTTCTAAGTTCATAATCTAAATTAATATTTAAATCTGCCTTCACCTGTTCAACTAATTGTGTCAGATTAGCTTTATCCATTGGCTTTATGGTTAACAAAAGATGATGATACCGATGGTCAATCCAAGATGCATTCTCAACTTCAACCCAGTTATAATATAAAGAAGAATATAGGACCGCAATGATACCTCCAATGGCGATAACAATGATGATCGGTATAGAGCGGAGTTTCTTACTTTTCAGATCCCGCCAGGCTTTACGTAAAAATAATCTCATTCAATCACCTAGGGTAGATATTATACTGTATCAATAGCAGGAGCTACCGTAAGTTGCTCCCAGAATTCTTCTTCTTTCGCAGGATCGTATTTCGAAGTTCCGAATACTTTCCCATCACGTAAATATAAGACCTGATCTGCTAAATGAGAAATCCCAACATTATGAGTGACTAGTAAAATCGTAACACCATGGTTCTTATTGATACGTTTAAGCAGCTTCAAGATTGTGCCAGTTGTTTCACTATCTATGTTACCTGTCGGTTCATCTGCTAGTAAAATCTTGGGTCTTTTAGCCAATGCTCGTGCAATTGCGACTCGTTGCTGTTCGCCTCCACTGAGTTGTGCTGGAAATTTATCCATTTTATCTTCCAAACCAACTTCTATCAGTAAATCATGTGTAAGCTTTCGAGCTTCATTTGAAGAGGTTGTGAGCTTTGATGCTAGTTCCACGTTTTCAAATGCTGTAAGCGATGCAACGAGATTATAAAACTGGAAAATAAATCCTACGTTCTTGCGTCGATACTGGGTTAAATCTTTTTCAGAGAGGGAAGACAATTCCAAATCTTCGAAATAAATCTTCCCAGAAGTAGGCCTGTCAATCCCACCAATGAGATTCAGGAGTGTTGTTTTTCCGCATCCACTTGGACCTAACACCGCGATCATTTGTCCTTTTTCGAAGGAACTAGTAATACCCCGAAGGGCTGGAACTGATAATTCTCCCATCTCATAATTTTTGGTCAAACCTTCGATTCTCAGTGACATATTAACACCATGTTAGCATTCCAAGACTGGGATATTAATAAATTGTAGGAAAACAACAATAGTATACCTTTAGAAAAAAGGTCTCATAAGAGACTTAATCCAAATTAAATTGGATCATATAATTAAAGTAACAATTTAAGGACTGTAAGTTTATTGTTTATCAGTATAGCTTCTCCAAGAAGAGATTGTAGTCTACGAGGTATCACATGTTAATCTATGTTTCCCACACTTAATACATTGGAATAAATATCCTTGAGATAACCCTCCTTGATTCAGGGACTTTTCAAACTCATCGAGTGTTAAACCCATATTATCTCTCAGCTGTTCAATATCATCTTTCAATTCGTCTTTAAACGCAGAAATCTCCTCCCAACCCACACATCCTAGAAATGCGCAGAAATCCCCGCAATGGCTTAACCAATATTCCTGCTGCCATCCCGTGTAACCAGGTGTTCTATTGATCAGCTCATCAAGATTTTTAGTGTTTCCAAAATCCTTATCAACCGACTGACTGTCATGAAATGCTCCATTATACCTCTTAGCAGCACTTCCATCTTTTATACACCATGGACAGATGTTTTTTACCTCTTTTTCAGAATAAAAGGGTTCTACATAGATGATTTCTCGATGTTTTTGACAGATAGAACATTTTGCTTTTTTCTCCTTAAACATCCTTGTTTTTAATGGTTTAGGATGGTACTTGAAATAAGGTAGATTTTCAATCGTTCCCATTGTCTTTTACCTACTTTTCAAAATATGAAAAATTTTTTCACAGCATCAACATTGATGAAGTCTTACAAAGCGTCTTTCAATATAGTCTTTTATCTTAAGATTCATGTATTACTTTTGCTTTTACTAGGTCTTTTTTTTCAGAAATTCCATTGTATATCCAAATTTCCTTTACATATGAATGTTTTTTAAACCAATAATCTAAATGAGAGAAAAAAGGATGGTAAAGAGGATATTCTCTGTTTCAAATCCCTTGATCAATCTTGAAAGCAACCATGAGTACAAAATTGTTGATTTCCATGTCCATATTTGGGGTCATAGATATTTAAAAGAATATTTAGAATATATTAAAAGATTTGGGGTTGAAAGAATATTAGGAATAGGAAATCGAGACTTAAAAAGAAAATTAGAATCTAAAGGGATTGGAGATAACATTGTTTTTTGTGATTATTTAAGTTCCTATGATTTTTTAAAATTTAAGGTTCATAAACTCCAAGACCAGATTGACAAGGCTCATACAAATGAGTTTCGTTTTTTGAAGATTTTCGTAGGTCCAATGTTTCAATTTTTCACGAGGATTAAAACCCCATTTCGAATCAATGATCAACGATTGGAGTCTGTTTATTCTCGTATAGAAGATTATAATATGACTGTTTTAGTGCATGTAGCAGATCCAGACATCTCGTATATGAAGAAATATAAAAATAGACAGAAATATGGGTCGAAAGAAGATAGGGTTAGTGATTTTTCTAATCTCCTTGGAAATTTTCCTAAGATTCCTATGATTTCTGCCCATTTAGGATGCTTGCCTGAAAATTTAACTAGGTTAGGTGAGTTATTGGATAACCATCCTCAATTAGTCGTAGATACTGCCTCAACTCGGTGGATGATACGCGAGCTTGGAAAAGATGTTACAAGATCCAAAGAGTGGTTTGAAAAATATCAAGATCGAGTGTTATTTGGCTCAGATCTCGGAAATTTCCAGTTTAATCTAAAATTCTTTCTTAGAAAACACCGTCGAGAATATTATTGGGGCAGCCGATATTGGTCTCAGCGTTTATTTTGGGAAACATCTCACCAAGCGCCACTCCCGTTTAAAGACAAAGATAATGTGGAATGGACTAACATAAACGGATTAAACTTATCTAAATCGACTTTGGAAAAAATATACCACAAAAATGCATTAGCTTTATTGATGGATTCCTAGTTTTTTTTCAGATCATATGACTCATTATAATTCCAACTATGATGGCGCTTTATTTCATGCGTTTAACAAGAAAACGGAACTCATTAGGCCCAAGTTCCTCAGAGATTAAGAGTTCTTGACCCGTGACATGCGCCCAGGCTGGAATATCCCGTGTACTCCCTGGATCAGTGGTTAGAATTTCTAATACTTGACCCATTTTTAATGTCTCCAATTTTTTCTTGGATTTCAAAATGGGCTGAGGACAATATAAGCTGCGTGCATCCAGGGTATAGTGGACTTCACCCAGATATTTTTCATCAAACGGTTGTTTTCCTTCGATTATTGTCTTAGACTCAGGTTTAAGCTCTTCAGGGGGAGAAATGCTGCCCTCAGCCGTGGTACCACGAATGAGGGGATGTCCTTTTTTGTGCCATTTTTTTATGCCGCCTTTTAAACTTTTAACATCAGTAAACCCTGCTTCGACCAGAACATCAACAGCTACCAAAGAGGCGCCACCTCCCTGACAAATAGTGACTATTTCCTGGTCTTTAGATGGTTGAAGATCCTTGATATGAGATGGGAGTTCAAACAGAGGGATCAGCTGTGAGTTGGGAATATGTCCAAATTTTTCATATTTATATTCGCCCGTGCCAAAAAATTCCTTTTTGTCACGAAGATCAATTAAAAAAGGCGGAGACAAATTAGAATTCATGCGATCAAATAACTCATCAACAGTAATTTCCTCTGAATTTGGTAGGTACCATCTCCTTTTTCTGATTGACCACAACCATAGCCTAATCAATTTTCTAGCCATTTTGCTCTTGCTAGTTTTCATTTCTGTGATTTTATCGTTATTTCCCATGTTTTTGCACCAATAGATTCAAATTATGAATTGATTGGTTCTATCTAAATCATCTAAAGATGATCCATTCTTTTCTTCTTACATTGTCTTATGGACGGCAAATATAAGAGTTTATGTATCTCCTTTCAATGACATCTTTTATTACAAAACTAAACTTACTCATGTGAGAATATTTTCCAAGGATCAATAAACCTGTTCCGTTTCCCAAATTTAATGCTGTTAAAATCCTTTTTGAAGGTTTATACGCACGTAATCGTGACCCCTTTGATATTGCTAATAAATTTTTTAATAAAACGGGCCCTTGATTTATAGCATGGTAGCCTGATTTCCAAAGCGGCTGTGGTTCAAAAAAACTACAATCTCCTGTTGCAAAGATGTGAAATCTGTCTTTGCATTGTAAAAAAGAATTTACTACAAGCTCTCCTCGTTCTGTTGTGTGAAGTAACCCTTGGGAATCAATTGTATTTGGACTAACACCAGTGGCTAAAACACACAAATCATATGGGTACTCTTTATCGTCCATTAGCAAAATTTTGTTTCGTTTAATTTCGATAACTTTAGATTTTAATAAAATATTTATTCCTCGTTTTCTAAATAACTTTAATACTTTATTAGAGGCTCGGGAAGGGAATTGAGAGAGGAGAGTATCTCCTTTTGTGATGATTGAAATAATAGGAGTAATACCTCGTGATTTAATTAATTGATAGACATTTCCAGCTACTTCTACTCCTGCAGCACCCCCTCCAATGATGACAATAGTGATAGAATCTGGAAATTTATTCATTAAATGTTCTAACTCATCTGTGAATTGCCAAAAGCGGTCGATAGGTCTGATTGCAAAAGAATAAGTGGAACTTCCTGGGATATTATTAGTAGGAACTCGTCCCCCAATGTTTATACTTAGATAATCAAATCGGATTGATTCATCTTCGTTGAAATGTACTTTCTTATTTTTGATATCTATCTCTTTTACGATTTTTCGATAAAATTTCCCTTTAACCTTATTTAAGTGACATCTCGCATTAATTCTCCCAAATCCTTTCGGATATCGATTGCTTAAAACTCCTGGAGCTACCCCATTGTAATATAAATCAGTGGGAGAAATTAGCGTCATATTATACCCGTTATCTTGTAACAGCATAGCGTTTTTCACAAGGTAGAAGTTAGTGTGTCCCGCTCCAACAAGAACAAGTTCCTTCCTGTCTTTAAATGTTGTAACTCTCATTGCGGTACCAAACAAAATTTTCCAATTAATAATGTTAAGTGTGAATCCCTAGGGGAAAAGCTGCATCATGGGTAGAAAAGATAGATAAAACTTTAGCTTTATTTCATTCGCTTAACAAGAAAACGGAATTCTTTAGAACCGTGTTCCTCAAAGACTAATAGTTCCTGACCAGTAGAACGAGTCCAGGCAGGAATATCCCGTGTACTCCCTGGATCAGTAGTTAGAATTTCCAATACTTGGCCAATATCTAATGTCCTCAGAGATTTAACAGATTTCATGATAGGGTGCGGACAGCTTAGACCACGTGCGTCCAGAGAATGGTGAATTTTACCTGTATATTTTTCATCTAAAGAATGTTCTTCTTCAGTTAATTTCGCTCTATCCTTTTTAGAGGGGTAAAAGAACTCATCAGCTGTAGTAGTAGGATATCCTTTCTCAACCCACAGATCCATGCCATCTTTAAGGCTCTTAACCTCTTTAAAACCTGCATCCACCAGAATATCAACAGCAACCAGGGATAACCCTCCTCCTGGACAAATGGTTACTATTTCATTTTCTTTAAAGTGCTGTAGATCATCTAAATTCGATTTTATTTCCGTAACGTAAATTTGCCTTGCGGTTGGAATGTGTCCATCGGTATATTCCTTAACTGTGCGAATATCAAGTATTAACGGAGTTTTATTGGAATTAATGCGATCATGTAATTCATCAACAGTAATTTCAGACCATTCCAATTTTTCATAGTAAAACATCATTTTGAAGGTCTTTCTCCAATATCTAAGCGTATTTTTAAAATAATAACCTATTTTGGACCTATTTTTTCCAAATTTTCTCTCCATTTCTAGTTCACCAATTCTAAATTCGAGTGGTATAAAAAAAAGGAAATAGCTTGTTGTTTTATACTAATTTGATGACTACATTTCCTTTCTTTCTCCATGTATCGACATATCTGTGAGCCTCGACAATTTGATCTAATGAATAGGTTCTATCGATCACTGCTTTTAGTTTTCCCGCCTCACAAATTTCTTTGAGTTCTTTGAGCAGGAAGAGTACATCTTTTTTCTTTATTTTATCTGATGATTTATCAACATTAAGATATATTCCTGTCTCTTTAAGAGATTTCTTATAATCACCTTTAAACTTATTTACAGCATCAAAAATAATATCATAGGTTTCTTCCAATTCGGTGAAATCGGTTGTTTTGTAATCAATCACTTTATCGGCTCCTAGTGATTTTACAAACTCCAAATTCGAAGTACTACATACTCCAGTCACTTCCGCCCCTAAAGACTTAGCAAGCTGTACTGCAAATGTGCCTACACTTCCAGAAGCTCCATAGATAAGCATTTTTTGTCCACTCTGGATATTTGCCATTTTAATGATTCCTAATGTTGTAATTCCTCCAGAAGGTATAGTTGCAGCTTCCTCAAAGATCATATTGGAAGGTTTTAGTGTCAGTACCCCGTCTTCTTTCATAGTTTTGTACTCGGCATATCCTCCGAAACCAGACCACACGGTAGATGCGAAAACTTCGTCACCTTTCTTGAATTTAGTTACATCTTTACCTACTTCCGCTATTTCTCCAGCTAGCTCCATTCCTAAGATTCCATTCCCAACTCTTCTAAATCCTAAAAATAATCGAGCGAGGAAAGGCATAAAAAAAGGACCTGGAATATCTAAACCACGCATTCTCGAATCTCCTCTGTGAACAGTTGTTGCGTGAATTTTAATCAGTACTTCATTTTCTTTGGGAGTAGGTTTATCGATTTCTGTTAGTTCAAGTACCTCTGGGGGACCATATTTTGTACAATATGCTATTTTCATTTTTTCATTACTTCTATCTTGCATTTTTTTCACCAATTCAATTTAAAATCCAGTTCACTCATGAAATATGAAAAGAGATTTACTCGATACTGATTACCACTCGACCTTTGGCATGACCTGTTTCGTAATGACGATGAGCCTCGGCCGTTTCGCTTAAGCGATACACTTTATCAATGACTGGTTTGATTTTTCCCTCTTCAATCCATTCACGAATTAAATTCATAGCAGTCGCACTTTCATCTGCCGTTCCAGTTTTGAACCTCTTATTATTTGTCATAATATGAAAAAGGTTTTTTGGACTACTTATGGGATTATTTGATATATAGGTTCCTTCGGAGGCTAAGATGCTCTTGCATTTTGAAAGATTTTTTGCTGCAACTACATCTAAGATTATATCGTACTTGGAGTCGTTCTTTGTGTAATCTTCCTTCGAGTAATCTATTACAAAGTCTGCTCCAATCTCTTTTACCAGATCAACATTAGTAGGGCCACATACCCCAGTGACTTCAGCACCATAAACATTCTTAGCCATTTGTAACGCAAATGTCCCGATTCCTCCCGAAGCTCCAATGATGAGGACTTTATCCCCTTTTTTAGGTCGTGCTAAATCCTTAAATGCCACTAGTGCAGGTGTAGCACCCCCAGGGACAGCAGCAGCTTCTTGAAAGCTGAGATTCGCAGGTTTTCTGGCCAATACAGATACGGGAACAGTCATATATTCAGCACAAGCTCCTCCTTTCTCGGAATATCCATAGACATGATTTCCCACTTTCCAATCTGTAACTTCTTTTCCTATAGATACAATTTCACCTACAAAACCACCACCAGGAGTTTTCTGTTTTGGCTTTCTTAGTCCCCCAAATGATAGTCTGAGAAAAAATCCTACTAACCGCTTAAGACCCCAGAAAGTTACTTTCGGAGCCTTTCCACCACGATGTAGCACATCTACAGTGTTAACCGAGGATCCATAGTTTCGAATTAAGACTTCATTGTCCTTGGGAGTCGGTTTGTCTACTTCTTTGAGTTCAAGAACTTCTGGAGGCCCGAATTTTTTGCAGATTATCGCTTTCATTATACCTACATCTTCCATTTATTTCACCATTTTAATCTTCTTCCTATTTAATTTGTAACAAGATTCTAACCTTTCATCATCAAGAGAGAAAAGGACATAAACAAACAGCTTAATCCCCCGAGTGATTACAAGCTTATTTGACATCAATTTAAATGAAAAATGGATTCGTTATCAATCGTTAAGAATTATTTTTCTAATTAAAGAACACTTCTGAAGAAACATTGAATATACGACAAACTGTTTCCAAAAAACTTCTAGAATTATAATGTCCATTGGTTAAACTAAACCTGTTTTAAAAAATACTCTCCTTTCTCCATTTAATTAAACAATGAATCATTATTTTAAGTAAAGGATTACTGATTGATTCATTAAAGCAAAATATAAAATATTGCGACAATAGCTGGAATAACCATTGATACAGCGGGGCCAAATTTCACTAGATTTGTAAAAATACTTGTCTTATCTGATTCCGTTAGTCTATTTTTAGAATAATCAATCTCTGTATAGGTCCCTTCTTTGCAGTATTTGAGGAAAATTTTTCTTACTTTTTCAAGGTGCTTTATTTCTTCTTGAGTTGTCATAACTTCATATAAAATACCTCTAGCCCTTCTAATTACTAAAAAGAGAGACACAAAACTAGAAACTATTAGTAAAATGGTGGTAGCAGCTGAAAAACCTAGTTGAAACTTCCTTTGAATAGATTCCAAAAAATACCCAGTAGATGTAGGAGTTCCATTAGTAGAGCTGAATGGATCTTGATAATCCTCATCAGAAAGTCCAATATTATTGAATAGAATCATCAATACTGAAAAAACAAGAAAGGGATTAAAGATTGCAGAAAGATCCATAAAGAACCTAATTAGAGGTTCTAACCAAGTTAGAGATGTAAAAAGAGGTGCAATAAAAGATTGTATTGCAATGATTAATCCTCGAATCCAAGCTGTTATTTCTGGTGGAATTAGAGCTAAAAAGTCTGGAAAAACGATATTAAAAAACCACGGAAAAGTAATAGGCGCTGTAAAGGCAATCGATAGACTGACTGTTTGGAAAAAAGTCCTAAACATGAAAAAATTCAATCTTTTTGAAAAATGCTTTTCTTTCACATAAAGATTATTGCTTTCATTATTACTTCTAATTTCATCCTTTGATTGTTCTTCTACAATTGCTTTCTCCTCGATCTGATTCCACTCAAGACCTCTTTTAAAATTTGAAATGGGATTAAAGTAAGCGAGTTTAGCCAATAAAAGTTTCTTTCCTGTAAATGGATCACTGTATTTGGATCTCTTCCAAATTTCTGCATATGATAACCACGGGGTAGGTACTCGAACAGTAAGATGATTAGGTTTAGTAATAAAGGTTTCAGGCAAATATCCCATGATTTCACCATCAACCTGATATAGACATTTCTTTTTTGGAGAATCCACGTGTATTGTACCCCCCTCAAATGTTTCTACACTGCCATGAAAGAGATGATTGCCCTCATAAACTGTAGGAAAAAATCTCAGGAGGGTGATTCGACGCATTTTTCGTACCGTTGTTGCCGTAAATTTACCATCTGTTACTTCTGCATTAGGACAAATATGCATTCCACTGCCATATCGTTTTCCATTACCTATTGCGAGTAACATTCGTTGGCCCTCGATTGTCTGTTCTCCATCTATTCGAATTAATAGGTCATAAGGCTTAAATTTTAACAGAGTTTTTCCAAGAGCTAATTGATAATTCCTTGTCCCACTAAATCTTTTTGATCCTTTATTTGTCCGATCTGCTACTTCCGCATCAAACCCCATGGAAGCTACTCCAGCAAAGTACCGATCTGCTGTTTCACAATATCCCACATCGAATGATTTATTTTGGCCTTTCACTAGACATTGAACAGCAGCTTCTAGATCTCCTTCTGGTATCCCATAGACAGTAGGAATATCGTTTCCAGTCCCAACAGGAATTGCAGAGAAAATTGCCGTTTTTTCGGCTTTTAAAATACCATTGAGCACCTCATTTGCAGTTCCATCCCCACCCACAGAGCAGATAATTTTGTATCCCTCATCAACTCGGGTTCTTGCGATTTCAATAGCATGTTGAGGAGACGAAGTGAATTCAAAATCATATTCCAGATCGGAATTGTCCACTAATGGCTTAATTTCATCCTCCCAAACCGTTTCAACACGTCCTCCAGCAGCAACAGGATTTATTACTAGAAAAACCTCTTTCTTTTTTGATTTAACCATGTCAATTTCTTGTGTAACTCGGTCAGAGGTAGTAGTATCAGGAGTCATGTTCCATCAATTCTGAAAGGTATAAGATTGTTTATTTAAAATTTCTATCTTTCTATCAAAGTTGTAGTTCCAAAAACCTGGTCACCCTTCTTGAACAGAGTTACATCTTTGCCTACTGTTTCAATTTTCCCTGCTAGCTCATGCCATGGTATTTTTTTTCTTTTCATACCAAAAATATCAACTTTTTTTCGAAACAAGCATTGGTTATTCCACAGCTGCTATATAAGTCTTATTTTCTGGTCCTCTGAGGCAAATATTTACTAACTTAAGCAGTTCAGTTCCGATAATTGTTTCAAAGCCTTCATCTTTTGGAGCAAATCCTTCTGTTAATAACCAACGATCAAAAACTTTGACTCGTAAAAAAAATACGTCACACGGAATTTCTATGTATCCAGAACCTAAGGAATCCTCTCGTTCAGGATCACCAATTAGGAATAGTAAATCACTGACCTCTTTTGATAAAAGTAATCCTTTTTCATACCCTGTATCAATTATCGCATCCGTAACAATTGATCGTTTCATACCTTCACGATGGATTTGCAAAGATATTGTTGGTAACAGTATTCCAGTTTCAATTTCTTTAAACAAATATTCCTTAATTATTTTCAGATCACATGGCATAATACTATACCCCTTCTGGTATTTCATCGCTCCAAGAAATATTACGTTTTTTTAGACGCTTTTTGTAGGGATAATGCCATTTCTTTCTGCCTATCTGCGGTCTTTCAACATGATTTTTCCGAAGTGAAAGATTGTCCAATGTTTGTAAATAACTATCAGTAAGTTTATATTTGCGATGAGAGGCTTTTCCAATGCTTTCAATGATTCCTACTTCTTCACAAGCTCTTAAAAATCCAGAAAGTCTATTACGATCTAGTTCAGTTGCTACCTGAGTCATTTCTAAGATTGTGCTTTCCCGAACCTTCTCTAAATGTGAGATGATTTTTTTCAAAACTAGCATAATGATCCTTAATTAATTCATCAATTAATTCATTAATTAATATTTCCATCCCTTTTTCTAATAATTAATTAAGACGCAGACTCTTCCTCTATCAACTTTTTTTCGGAACAATGCGTTGGTATTACACACGAACCTCCTTGTATTGAAAAAGAATAAACAGAAAATATCCAAATTATGAAAGCCACTCAAGTAATGTTTCGCTATCCTGTCTCAATTGCCAAAATCGTATATGTAGATGACTAATTGATATTATTTTACCCATTCTTTTCGCCTTTATATTGAAAGCAGAATGTTTAAGCAAACGTTGAATGAAAGTTGCCACCTCTGATTGACCTACAGCTAGATAAACAATACAGTATTTAGAGTGACAAAGATCTTTTTGATAAAATCCTCCATCACGGGTGAAAAAGGTTATTTCTCCAGTTTTATGTAAAAATGGGATGATTTCTGGATCTTTCATCCCTTTCTTTTCAATTTCATAACCAATCTGGCGTATATGTATTTTCCAACTTTGTAATAATAATCTCTGACTGTCAATGATATTTTCATCAAGAAGAATCAAGTTTCCGATGGCTCCGGAGTAAGCTTTGGATTGTAAGAAATAAATAGTTCACGAGCTAATCGTATAGCCTCAGCAATTGCTTCTTTAGACAAAGAACCACGCCATTCATTAATAATAGCTTCCCAATCCATTCCATTTGCCACTTGTTCTAGAACATCAGCCACTAAAATACGTGTACCCCGAAAAGTTGGCTCTCCATGGCAAATTTCAGGATCTTTGACGATAAATCTACCTAAGTATATTTCCAAGTATGTACACCTTATCAGAGGGTAAGATAATTTTGGATTATTCTTAAATTTTTTGTTAATTGTATTCAATCAGTATTTATACTGATATTCCTTAATTATTTTTCCTTTTTGTCATTTTACTCCGATCTTATTACAATATTAAATATTCCTATAATATTATTTTTTAGGAAGATATCATTGGTTATACGACATTGAAAAAGAAATGACATAGATCATTGAAGTCAAATCTACTTTTTACGACCTTTGAAATTTTAAAAATATGGAATAAAAAAAAAGGAGAAATAAGGAACTTCTTTAGCCTATGATTCTACTCACAGTTTCTTCTGAAATTGATGTCTTAAAAAGCGATCTGAGGGAGATGTTAGTTTAGCTAGATTTGTTTGAAATCATATTTGGATTCTATGTAAGCAATTTTGATATTTTAATGTCGCCTAACAGGTATTGTCATCAACTTAACCTGTACATTTTTTTGCTATTCCTTTGTAGAACTCTCAATCTTTTATGGAACTATTCGTTGGCTATTGCACATCTGCAGTATAATATTACGAAGAATACAAAGGATAAATACAGAAAAATCAGTAAGTCAATTTATTAGCTTTTATTCCTTTGACAGTTGTAATTGGCTCTTCAGTTGTAAGAATTGTCGCATGATGCCTTTTTGCTAATTGAACTAAAACACAATCGGCGAGAGATAAATTTGAATGCTTAACTTTAAGCATACCTATTCCTAACACCTCCTCTTCACTAATCGTTTCTTCGATTATGGGAACTTGCCGTAATGCTACCAGTCTTATTTGAGCTACTTCTTTACCTAACTTCTGGCAGGTCTTGTAGAAGAATTCGGCCAAAATCAGACGTGGAATATATCCAACATTTTTATGAACCATTATTTGTTGCATGTATCCTTTAGCTTCCGTGTGGTCTGCAAAAAAAAGGCTTAATGCACCTGTATCCCAAATAATGTTCATTAATCATCCTCAGGGTGATTTCTATCTTGTTGTCTTTCTGCATGTACTTCTAAGATAATTTCTTTAGCTATTGGTAGTTCTTGGGGATTTGTTAAACTGAGTATATCTCGTACTGGTATTACTATCAGACCCTCAGGTGTTTCTAAAAACCCTACCTCATCACCTGGTTGCAGATTGAGTTTTTTTCTATATTCTGCAGGAAAATTAATCATTCCATTTTTAGTGATTTTCGCTTTTATCATGGATATTTTTATATTTCATTGGTTTTTATAGTTTTGCAAGGTTTTTTTTTATAAAATTCTATTGAATGAATTTTTCGAAATTATTCCAATATCAACTTTTTTCGGAACAAGTCGTTGGTTATGACCGATTTTTATATAAAACGTATATACATTCACAAATAATAGGGTAAAAAGGGAGTGTAAATCAAAAAAGAAGAAGGGGGGAGGATTAATTTATCCTTCATTAACCTAATTACTC
>JAEOTU010000165.1 GCA_016839665.1 Candidatus Hodarchaeota archaeon | reverse complement strand
GTCTTGTTGAAGGAGATTTTCGTTGAAATCGAATATTAATCTTTTTACTTCATTAAGAACTGCGTCAGCTCGGTCTCCATATAGAAATCTTAATTTTTCAATGATTCTATTCTCTCTATCTCCTTGGATATCAAGCAAAATTCATTTCTCCGATATTTAATAAAAATTTGAGAGATTTAAGATGCTGCTCATCATTTTCTCTTTTGAGAACAAAGAGTCATGTAACTATTTTTGGCTTTTTCTAACCAAAGTTAAAAACAAATGGATTAATTTCACTTTATTTGAGTAAGATATGCACTTAGGATTTATTGAAGATACGAAGCTTCATGGAGGCACTCAATTATGGGTTTATGAGGCTATCCAGTTCTACATCATACAAGGGATTGAAATCACTCTATTAACTCCTGCGAATGGATGGTTAGCAAAAGAATGTAAAAACGATTCTATCAATTTGGTGACCTACGACTACAAAAAAATTACTACAAAAGATTTTACTGGCTTGAAAATCTGGATAAAAGCATTGAAACACTGTGATGTTGCTATATGTACTGTTCACCCTCCTAGAGAGAATTTCCATTGTTCTATATTTGCAGCTAAGTGTATTAAGAAAGCAAACCTAAAAACATATTTAGTAACGAAAACTGGGACAGTTGTACCAACTTATCGAAGAGAATTCTATCTCCCAGACCAATCTATTCGATCATCAATAATCACAATTATTAATTCTACAAAAATTTTTCTCATACAAAACTACAATATTCCTGCAGATATGATCAAAACTATCTATCAGGGGATAGATATTGAAAGATTTTCTTCTAATGCAGATCGAATTTCGAGTGTCAAAACCATTTTTCCTCTAGGCGATTCCTCTCCTGTATTAGGTTGTATAGGATCTCTTGAACAGCGTAAAGGGCAATTACTTTTGTTGAAAGCACTTTTGAAGTTAATCAGTAAAGATTTACCAAAAATCCATCTTTTAATCGTAGGAGATGGCCCTGATAAACGTTTTTTGAGGGAGACAGTTATAGATCTAGAACTTGAAAGTAATGTCACTTTTATTCCCTTTACCAGAGAACCAGTGAAAATATATGAGCGAATTGATATTCTAGTGCTTCCCAGCTTATATAAAGAGGGATTACCAAATGTTGTTCTTGAATCTTTAGCTATGGATAAACCAGTCATTGCATCAGATCTAGGTGGAATTTCAGAAGTTGTGAAAAACGGAAAGAACGGGTATTTAGTTGAACTAGGCAACATCGATCACCTTGCTGAGGCAATCAAGAATATGTGGTCTGATCGGACGAATTACCGAAGCCTTTGTGACAATGCTCGTCAAGCCATTGAAAAAAAGTTTCATCGCACAGCTCAATTCAAAAAATTTCTTGAATATTTTCATAATTTATCCATGAATAATGAAGGAAAATCTGGTAGCGCGGTAGAAAAAGACAATCTGGAGCAATAGAAAGAATACAAGAATAAATACATAACTAATATAAGCCAAATCGAAGCTAAGTAAAGCGTTTTCGGAAAATAACATCCAGAGAGAATCGAGTATCTTCAAGAGGATGATTATTAAACCAAGACATATGTGTAAAACCATTCTTCGATTGTTGATAATCTCACGGAAATTTTTGTCATTAATGAATGACCAAAATAATGAAATCCAGGTAATAATAAATGAATAATAGCAGATCCAAAGAAAGCTAATAATAACTTGAAATAACACCAATGATTCATCTTCGACTATATGCAAAGGGGGAAGTAAGTTTAAGATCATAAGAATGCATACAATTATTATCCCAATGAAAATAATCTTATTTAAGTGAGAAATAGGATACTTATCTGGATCAAGTAAGAAGGGATCACTTCTTTTTAGACCATAAAAGCCAGTGGTTAAACTTAAGAACCCCCCGAATAAACACCACAGCATAACAATCTCTAAAATTGAGTAAAGTGAGGGAATAAGGATTATAAACCGTAAATAGAGAAGGATAAGTCGATATATTTCCGTCAAGAGAATTAAACTACTACCAAAATAAGTGATTAACCGAATCCATGCAATTCTTTCTATCATAAAATATGACGCCTATGAGGAAAATTTTATTGGGGGAGTTATATCGTTAGATTTTTTTCTGTTTTTCCATCAAAAATATGTATTCTATCAATATCTAATACAAGTTCTACCGTATCACCGACTCTAGCTTTAGTTCCTGTGTTTACTCTAGCATTAAATAGTATTTCGCCCGATTGAAGATTAAGGAAGATATCTGAACCATAATTTTCACGAACTAAAACCTCTGCTTGTATCGTTGCTTCTTCATGTTGTTTTAATGCAAAATTCGTGTCTTCAATATCCTCTGGACGAATACCAAGAACTAAATCATCCATTGATGATGCCTGGTTCTTGACAGAATTTGCCATCGTTTCAGGAATCCCAAGGTTGAACGATGCTGTATTGAATGAAGGACCGTCTTTCAAATCAAGATGCCCTGGAATGAAGTTCATAGGGGGAGATCCAATGAATCCAGCTACAAATTTATTGACTGGATTGTCATAAACTTCTTCTGGTGCACCTATCTGCTGAAAAACGCCATCGTACATAACAGCAATTCGATCTCCTAATGTCATAGCTTCAGCTTGGTCATGTGTAACGTAAATTGTTGTGACACCAAGGTCGATTTGTAATCGCTTCAGCTCAGTCCTCATGTGAGTCCGGAGTTTGGCGTCTAAGTTAGATAAAGGTTCATCCATAAGGAAAACTTGTGGTTCACGGACTATAGCTCTCCCCATAGCTACACGCTGCATTTGACCACCACTAAGCTCTGTCGGCTTTCTTTTATGCAGATTCTCTATTTGGAGTATTCTGGTGGCTTCCGTGACTTTTTCTGTAATTTCTTTCTTTGAATATTTTCTAAGCTTGGAGTCTGCGATGTTTTTATCAACAGGGATTTTTCGTGCTCTTATACCAAAAGCAATATTGTCAAATACGTTCATATGAGGATATAAGGCGTAGTTTTGAAAAACCATTGCAATATCACGATCTTTAGGTGGGATGGTATTAACAACTCTTTCGCCAATCCAAACTTTTCCACTTGTAACTTCTTCAAGTCCAGCAACACATCTCATCGCCGTGGACTTCCCACACCCCGAAGGTCCGACAAAGACAACTAATTCTTTGTCCCCAATATCAATATTGATGTTATCGAGTACTATATTGTCTCCAAATTTCTTGACTACATTTTTCATCATAACACGTGCCATATAAAATCTCCTCTATCCTTTCAATCCTTCAACAGTGACTCCTTTCTTGATGTAGTCCTGTGCAAGGAATAAAATAATAAATATCGGTATTACTATTATTGTTGCTAGGGCTAGAACAACACCAATCTCCTCTTGTAATTCAGCATTTATTCTATATATCCCTAGTGGCAAAGTTCGTACATCAGGAGCATGCGAACTTTGATCTAATAGCAACAAGGGCCATAAAAAAGCATTCCAATTTCCAATAAAGTTAATTATTGTCATAACTGAAATCACTGGAAGAGAGAGTGGTAAAACGATTTTCCAAAAAATCTGCAATTCTGAATAACCATCTACCCTTGCAGCGTCTAAATAATCATCTGGAATTGAACGCATAAATTCTGTACATAAGAAAACACTGAAAGGTTGGATTAAAAACGGAAAAATGACACCGAGTAATGAACCAACAAAACCTAGCCGGTTCAATTCCAAGTATAGGGGAATTACCTGAACGTACGAAGGTACGAACATAATTCCGACAGTAATTGCGATTAAAGCTCTTCGGCCAATGAAATCCCTTTTGGCCAAACAATATCCAGCCATTGCAGAAAAAAGAACAAGAAAAGCGGTTACTGAAACTGCAGTAACAAGTGAATTAAATAACCAAGTAATTACTCGGTACTCAAGAGTCTCATAGCTCGGTGATATTAGTCCAAAAAGTTGTGCATAATTCGCAATGGATAAAGGATCAGGAATTAGACCCTGGGTCTCAAACGGCCCAATGTTTTGTGTGTTTGTTTGTATGCTGTTTTTTATCATCCAAACGAAGGGAGTAATCATGATTATTGACACAAATACTGCAGTGAAATTTATGATAATGATTCTTAATATGATCCTAATGCTTCTCCCCTTCCTATAAATCTGAATGTAACTCCATGCAAACATAGACATTATAACTACTCCAAGGAAAGCAGTAGTTGCGATTAATAGAATAGGCTCCCAAGCATCAGTATTAACCTCATATTGACTACCAAAACTAGCTAGGAAAATTTCCGGGTTGAAAAAATAAAAGATAATGGCTAAGACGACAGTAATAGGAATTATAATTCCAATAAGAGAAAAATGCTTTGATAACGTTGATCGCCAATTCTCCTCTTTGTAAATCTTTCTTCGTACCAGAATTGCAAAAACCGAAAGTAAAAGTAAAAAAATAAGGAAAAAGACTGCTGTTTGAAAGAAAGAAGGTTGAAGGCTACCAAAAATGCTGGGCTGACTGGGATTAATAGGAATGATATCATTCGCAATTTCGCGGATAGTTGTTATTAACAGGTCAAACGACACTGTGATGGCATTGATTACTATTTCAAGAAATTGGAAAGGATCAAAAAATATCGAGCCTATGATCCAAGGGAAGTTTAAGAGAATGAATGAGAGGTCACGACTTGACCCCTGGAGTATTAATGAATCAAAACATGGGAGGAAGAACACTATCAAGAGTAACAAGCTAAGAATCGGTTTAAGGGTCAAATAATCACTACAAATTTTGCGTCCAAAACTCTGAATAGTTAGAAAACTGTCTTTTTGCGTATACCAGGTCGTAAAAATCCACACTACCACAAATGAGATTACACCAATAATTATCAAGAATATAATCATTTGTGGATCGAATCCGAGAAAAGATGATAGGGTGAAATCCGAGTCACTTAGAAAACCCAAGATAGTGATACAGAGCAAACTTATGCACAGTAAGAAAACGATAGCCTTTTTCCAAGCAATTGAAAAGAGTAAATGTTGTTTTTGGTCAGATTTTCTCCAAACGTCCGATTCTAAGATGAAATAATAAGCGAGGAGGAGGAGTGCTATTATTGCAGGGAGCCACGTTATCTCTAGTGTGAAGGGAAATAACAAGACAATAATAAAGAGATTTCTAGGGGTGATCAAGCCCGAAAAGACATTCATGTAAGATTTATCTGGTGAAATCTGACGTTTTAATGTAACAAAGATTTGTATGCATATAAGAACCAGAATCAGAGGTGTCACAACAAATATACCCATCAGAATATAGCCTGTACTACTAATGATTGAAAAATTAAAGGTCAAAATGTGTTGATAAAAGATAACCATGTCAGTAATGAAAGCGTATAATCGGTCAATCGCTATATCAATAAGTGAAAAAGTAAACCCGAGGAGATCGGTACTAGTTGTTAAATCATTTGCGAACATAAAGAAAGCGTCTACCCATTTATTCACAGAGGTTTCGAGGATTGTTAATGTAGTTCTCATACTAGTTTGAGGAATTAATGATACCCACGCATTAATCGATTCCAATACAAGAGACAATAATAAGGTCAGAATTAATGCTACTATTAGAATGAACTTTTGGTAACCAAGAATGAAATTGTAGATCTGAACCAAAAACCCTTTAGAAAGACTACTTTGAGATTCTAACTGTGTTTCTGTCATGTGATAACACTCCTCTGATCGATGATGCGCTCCTCTTGGGAGTGTACTTGACTAAATCCTCTCAAATGATTGAAGATATTCCAAAATGATAAAATACCTAGGATAGGAGTCACAAATGTTTTAATGATGAATCCTAGCTCTAGTAATAAAAGAACAATGTTGAAATATCCAATTTCTACTCCAATAAACAATGGTAATACCATCAAGCCGACACCAAGGATATTTACTCCTCCAAAAAGCAGTAAAACTATCGAGGTTCCCTTTAAGACCCTATATGCAAAAATAATACCAATGGACAAGAATATTCCATTCAAAGCAAATATGTAAATAACAGGAATCTGAATGATTCCACTTTTAAAAAATGAGTAAATAATCGGAATGTCAACTGTTACTGATTGGCCCATTAAACCCGATAAATTTAACATCAACAGCTGCATATCGGGAGACAATAACCAAATTTGGGGTATGAAAGTTAATATCGGAGAAAGAAAACGCCAAATGAAAGTGAGTAATACCCATCCTAATAAACAATAACCAGATATTCTGACTGCTAATCGGTCTTCGTGCTTATAAATTATCATTCCAATACCAAAGATGAGAAAACCAACTATATCTGTTAACATTACGAGCCCTCCAAGAATAATCGAAAAGAGTTCATTGTTAGCAAACGGTATTATTGGCATTAGAATAAGCCAACCAAAATTTGCCAAAATTAAGGTTATCGATCCAAATGACATTAGCGTAAAAGGGTCATCTCGGTTTTTAATGATTGGTACATACTTGTAGGCAAAAGCCATAAGAAGTCCAACTATAATCAAAACAAGCCCAATGATAAAGGAGGGGAACGTTCCAATAGGGGTTACTCCAAAGTTTCCTTGTGTGATTGTGGAATATCCATTCAAAAGAAAAAAAATCGAGATAAATAATGTGAAAAAACCAGTATTACGTAAACCCATCAAATCAGCCTCCACTTCTCTTTCTTTAATGACAATGAAAACAACATAATAGATAAGACAAGCAAATGCAATCAATAAAAAGAAAAAGTCATAAGTCAGCCAAGCTAACCCCCCACTAAACCCTAAGCTTTTAGGATCTGTAGCTGCACGATTTGATGGAATAGAAAACATAATACTTAGCATACAAGTAATTGAAAATAGTTTAAATACTCCTCTAGCGTCTGTTCGTTCTACTAGGCTGATAAACGCACTCATTGCAAAAATAAAATATCCAACAGTCGAAGCAAATGTCATAATTCTTGGATCAGCATAATTGTAAATCAAATAAATTGCTAAAGTGTTATCTGCTCCAGCAACATTCAAACCATATAATTCCTGAAAAACTAACCAGCCATTAATGATTTCAAGGATAATAACCACACCCAACGGGCCTTTAAGCATGGGCAAGGTGATATTTTTGAATTTACTCCAGCCTCCGTGTCCATCTATCTCAGCCGCCTCGTACAGGGAGTTTGGTATTGATTTTAATCCTGCTAAGAGTATTAGTACATCAAATCCCACCCGTCTCCAAATTCCCATTAGTGCAATACTCTCCATTAAATAATCAGACAGCCAGTTGATGTCACTAGGGACTTTATTTGCAGGAATGATTCCCAAAGTGATGAGACTTAGTACAGAATAAATGAATTCTACAGGGGGAGTTATCATTTGAAAGATCAAAGTCAGAAGACCACTATCAGGATCAAATACAACCCGAAGCCAAATTACAGCAATGACCAGAATTGATGTGACTACTGGCATATAAAATACTGTAGTGTAGGCATCCTCTCCTTTTAAAAACTTATTGTTCAAAAGAACAGCCAATAATAGAGAAACAATGACAGTACCAGGGACAAAAATTATAACAAAGAAGATATTATTGTTCAAAGCTTTTTGAAATGCACCAGCTCGAGTTGTATGTGAAAAAAGCTCAAAAAAGTTTTCAAGGCCGATGAAAACTGGATTCTGATTCTGGAGGCCACCCAAAACAGCATGAATCGTCCAAAGCAATGGATCTTGCGAGTAATCTACAGGAAGAAATGCTCTTGAAAGATCGTCCGATGGGTAACTAAAAAGGGTTATGTATAAACCACGAAAAATTGGTATAATATAGGTATAAATTAGGAAGATGACAAAAGGAATGATCAAAAGGTAAGGGAGTTTATTTTTCCTTAACTCTGATGCTACTCGTTCTCTTACGCTTTTTTCGCTTTCTCTAGACCTTGTACCAATATACGCAATAAAGGCAAGAATACCCAAGGGAAAAGTTAAAATCCCTCCGACTATCCATAAAAAGCGGCCTTTATTAATTTGCTCTTTTGAACTGATAATAGAACCAATAATAGCACAACCTCCTCCTACCATTATGAGTACATTTATAAAAAGAGTTGCTGTTTCTATACCCCCAACCACTGCCAATCCATAGAGATCCCAAGTGACCACCCCTGGAACAATGGATACGAATGTAGATAGAGCTAGAAATTCAGTCCAACCATAAAGGAAATACCCGACTTCAAAAGCTCCACCTGCAATATGAAATATCTCTAACCAAACAACGTATATACCAATAATCAACACAAGAGGTATTAAACCATTTATCAAAGCAATGATCCTATAAAGATTTCCAGACTCTTTCAGAAATGTCAAGTTTTCGAACCTTCTGCAAATTAAAGTGAAAAAAATTGATAATTATTAGCTCACTATCAAGTTTCTAGACTTTTTTATAAGAATTATTATTGACACAGAGGTTCAAAAAAAAAGAATTATAAGAATTATTATTGACACAGAGGGTCAAAAAAAAAGAAGAAAATGATTGAAGAAATCATCTTCAATCCTAGAGATTTGTTGAAAAAAGTTATCTCTTACGTTGTCTTCTGGCAATGTAGAGGAGGGAACTGATACCTGCTATGGCGACGAGGACACCAAAACCACTTGCTTGGACAATTGACGTGACAATCGATACGGTTTCAATAATAGAGGTTTGAAGTATTGTTGTAGCTTCAACAACCGTAGTCCCTGGTTCAACAGATACAGATACTGTTGTTTGTACTATTGTATGTGGTATATCTACTCCTATGTAATTGACCTCAATCTCTTGAGCCATTTTGTCGAGTGCATCTGTAGCGACCTTCGTATAGTAGGTATCATTGTACAGAGTTGAATTCCATGTGATAGAGTGAGTTGCAGCCTTGTAACCTGGCATCAACACGCTTTCATGGATAGAGATCCATTTGGAATGTTGTTTGCCCCACGGATAGGCGTACTCTTGGGATTCAATGTGTGTGACGAAGTTGGTTCTGTTTGGAAATTGTGAAAACCAGGCATTATTGGCTAAGCTTTTCTTGACTGGTATTCGCCACGATTGTTTTAACCAGTTATCAACGGTTTTCATCTGGTTT
>JAEOTU010000164.1 GCA_016839665.1 Candidatus Hodarchaeota archaeon | reverse complement strand
TTAGTGTCATAGCAAAGCCGAAAGGGTACCCATTCATAAGGTTTATAAAGTAACTGAGCAATTGCTCACTTAAAAATAATTGAGTAATTGCTCACCTATAAAAGCAAGAAGTTGTGTCAAACAATGATTCAAGTAGAAACAATTAGATTTAACAAACCTATTCATCAAAACGACATTTCTGTCGTTGAAACCGTCATATATCCAATATTTTCTAAAAAAAGTAAAAAAGATAAACAATATTGGAATGAAATTCGATCACTATTTTTATCTACCATGAAAAATGCTAAGTTAAAATTCCTCCAAAGACATATATTCTGGTTATATGTAAATAGAACTATAACGAAAGGTATGAAAAAGGGAATACCTCTTATTGAAGTTGAAGGAACACTCCGGAAATTCCTCAGAAAAAGGATTGATTCTCATGATCATGATATAGATCGAAAAACTCTTGAATTCGAACGCGCTAAAAGGTGTTTTAATTTAATAGAAAACTACATTATAGGAGAGAAAATACTTGATCTTGGTGCAGGAAATGGACTTTTAGCATTAGAAATCAAACAACATCTTAAGAAAGAAGTTCTGCTGGTTGATATCGTAGATTATAATTATAGTGACCTACCATTAATCTTATACAATCCTGAAAAAAAAGTACCGATAGCGGATGAGGAAGTCGATACTACCATTTTATATGCCGTATTACATCATGCAAGTGACCCCATACATCTATTAAAGGAGGCAGTGAGAATAACCAAAAAACGACTAATCATTATAGAGGGATATATTGAAGACGATAACATAAGGATAACTAATAGCTTTTTTGATTGGTTTCACAATCGAGTAATTGGAGACGAAGATATCAATGTACCACTTAATTTTCTCAGGGCTAAAGGATGGGAAAAAATTCTAAAATCACAGGGATTTGAGATGATTGAGGCTATTTATCTTGGAATCAATGAACCTGTCGTGCCTGAACATAAAATATTAATTATCGCTGACCATACTAATAGTTAATTTATAATGTCAAAATTTCCGAAAGCTACCTTAAACATTGTAATGAATGGGTGGAGGGATTTTCACCTGATGAGAAAAGATGCAATCATGTATTGTTTTAAATTCTAATAAATCCCAGGAATCCACTTTTTTACTTTCTTTTTATATTCCAAATACTCTTGTCCAAGTTTTTTTTCAAGTTTCGTCTCTTCAAAGTTCACCATGTTATTGTATAGGAGAAATATTACAATAAAGGAAATTAATGCGATTATTGACATGGCCAGTAATATAAAGCTAAAATTAAGTATTAAACCTGCTAAATACATGGGATTTCTTGTGTAAGCGTAAATTCCAGTATCCACTAACTTTTGTTCATCACCATATACAGTATTTTGGGTGAGTTTTAGCAGATAAACTGAAAAACCTGCTAGACTAACGAAAGAAATTAATTGAATAACCGGATGAATAGACAGAGTAAAGTTCTCTGACACTCGTAAAAAGAATATATCTAATATTATTGTTGTGATATTCAAAATGAAAGACACAATAATTCTCAAATGAGTTTGTGGATGTGCTTCTGCTAATCCCCCGTGTTCATGCGGTTGAGAATCCATTATTATTTCACAGCTTTTAAATCCTTTAAGCTAAATCCCAGGAATTCTAGCTCATCATTCTCCGTTTAGTCTCCAATTCCTAAAATAGCTTTCATAATGGTAATAACATTCGGAGGATACACTGCCCAAGCAGCTGCAATAGCTCGATTATGATAGAGAAAAACTGCACAGGAAGGAGGATCAGTGGGCGAGGTTGGTCTGAAATAGTCAAGGTTAAGGCCAGTAAAAATTCCAGCAGAAGTAAAATGCTCAGGAAAAGATATCACAAAATGACGGGTCAAACATTCCACCCCAAGAAGTGTTACAGTGCTATCAAACCATGTTGCTTCAAACATTTTTCCCTCTTTACTCACTTCTTGTACGAATACTTCAGCCATTTCGTTAAACGCATATTGACGGATTTCCTCGGGATTATCCTTCTCTTTAAGAGGGAGATAAAGAATCCCTGCCTCACGGAAAGCACTAAAGATAGGATCAGGAGCAACTAAACCCACGTGAGGCATTTCAGGGTGAGCATCTTCATAAAGAAGTTGCCAACCCTGCTGGATAAGTTTCTCAATACCCGCAATTAAATCTGGATCACTTGCCATTGGTTGATCTACAGAGTCTACAGTGGGAGTGGGAAGCCCGAGAATCCACATTTCTTGGAAAATATGCGAAAGAAGGTGAGCATAAGCATTAGCCACGTTGATATCTTCCATTTTTAACCCTAAACCAAATTGAACTCCTGTAGGTAAGAGGGGGGCATCTAATAAATAAAGAAAAACTGTACTATCAATAACAAACACTTGAGAACGTAAAAGACTCGGATCATAGGCGATTTTTACTGGTAAAGCTATTTCATCTTCTTCTTTTTCCCGAGCGATTGTGATTGCCAAATGTTCTTGCTGAAAATCCCAATTTGTCCTAATAGCATCAGGATCTACAAGATTTGGAGAGGAAGCAGAATCAGAAGAACCAAAAGGCGGAATATAGGAGGAAAATTTCTCTAAAATTCTATTAATAGCATCTGATAAGGGTTTCTGAAATTGAAGAATAGTTGCAAAAGGACAATGAGCCATGATTCGCTCATTTGCTTGATCAATAGCATCAGCTAACTGGCGATTAAAGTCGTCAATTCCATTAAGAATGAATGTACGAGTTACTCTTCCTCCAAAAAGGGATGCATCAGCAATATCTGGCAAAACTGTATTAATAATAAAATCCCGTAACTGCGTTAATTGTTCAACGTGTTGTTGATGTTCATTTAACGCTTGTTCAACAGATCTTAATGGATCTAAAGCACGGTATCGAGCAGGTCGCTTCCCAGGGTTTGTAATTTCAATCCAATTTTGCTTTTGAAGACGGGTTAAGATAGAATAGATTGTAGTACGTTTTAAATCGGGAAGAATCTCAGTCAGCTCGTGCCCTACAATTTCTTCTCTTGACTCAAGAAGAACGAGGTAAACCCTGAAATCATCTTTACTTAATAGATCAAGTTCTTCAAACTGCCTTTGAAGGTGTGTTCGCCAATCTTTCAACTTCAGATCAAAAATATCCGACTTTTCCCTGTTTTTATACTTTGTCATGGTTTCGACAACTTTATATATTGTCGAGTTTATGACAACATGTAGTTCAAAAATGTGAGGTCAAAAAGTATGACGTTAGTAAGTGCACGAAATCTCACCAAAACATTCGGGAAAGTTCAAGCAGTTCGGGGGA
Source organism: Candidatus Hodarchaeota archaeon (assembly GCA_016839665.1). The sequence goes on along the minus strand of JAEOTU010000164.1, from coordinate 7,246 downwards.
TAGATTTAGATGTTGAAACTGGGGAGATTTTTGGATTATTAGGCCCAAATGGAGCTGGAAAAACCACTACTATCAGGATCCTATCCACAACATTGCGACCAACAGGTGGAACTGTGATCATTGATGGCTATCGTTTAGGTAAAGATAACTCAAAGATAAAACACTTAATTGGTGTTTGTAGTCAGGAAATAACTCTTTATGCTGATCTCACAGGAGAAGAAAATCTTAAATATCATGCTTCTCTTTATAAAATCCCTCGACATCAACAAAAAGTACGAATTAAAGACCTATTAGAATTAGTTGAACTGTTTGATGATCGAAGAAGGCTAGTTAAAACCTATAGTGGAGGGATGAAACGCAGGCTGCAAATAGCTCGTGCTCTTGTTTCGAACCCTAAAATACTTTTCTTAGACGAGCCTACCCTTGGCCTAAGTCCTGAATCACGTAGGAGAGTATGGAAATATATTAAGAATTTTGCTCAAGAACAAAATATTGCACTTTTGCTGACAACACACTATCTGGAAGAAGCAGACCATCTTGCAAATAAAGTAGCAATCATCGATCAAGGAAAAATAATTGCTAACGCAACACCAAAGGATTTGAAAGATAAGGTTACTCTAGAACGAAGACTTCAGATTACCTGTGACCAACCCCAAAAAGCGATCAATATTTTGAAAAAAGAAGGATTTCCCGCAAATATGGTTAATAATTCTATTATTTTACCTATGAACCATGATTTCTCAATCAAAGATGTTTTACCTCGACTTTGGGATCAAGAGATCAAGATTGAAGAGATCTCAATGACTCGACCCAGTCTTGAAGACGCCTTTTTGAAGTTAACGAATAATTCAAAAACAGAAGTGAGTTAAATGGTTAATACGATTACAACGGAATTAATAAAGTTTAAACGGAATTTAGGGTGGATCTTGATTATCATCTTCCCAGCAGTAATGGTGTTTACAGTCGGTTTAGCGATTTCTCCTGATGTTCACAATATTCCTATTGCTTTACAAGGAGAACCAACACTTATGAACGCTCTAGAGGACGCATTAGACGAAGAACAGTTTGTGATAGTGCATCCTTCTGATTTAGAGGAAGCTTTTCGACGAGGGAATGTACGGGTAGCAATAACAGGAGAGAATACTAGTGGTGTTTTACACTTCCTCGTTCAACTTGACGCTAGTGAACAATCAATTAAGCAACAGTCAAGATATTCGCTAGAGGCCACAATTCGATCTGTATTCTTTCAGTTTCCCCTCGAAATTGAATTTTTCGAAAAATTTGGAGGAAGAAGCACCTTTGCTTACTTTGCTCCAGGAGTCTTGGCACTAGCAATCTTCATGGGGGGACTCTTTGGAACATCAGAGACAATTCTAATTGAGCGTGAACAAGGAACTTTGGAACACGTTATTACGTCACCAACTTCTCCAACGCGTTTTATATTAGAAAAAATATTTGCTTATGTCATTACAATGGGTGCTGGTTCAGTACTTACAGCAATTCTAATTCTAGTTCTTGGTACAGATATTCCCGACCCCCTTACTACAATTATTTTGATTTTAATTTCCCAATTAGCTTTCGTTAGTTTGGGTGTAATGGTTTCAGCTCTTGTTCCAAATTCACAAGTCGTTGGGGAAGTTAATGCCGTTATTATGTTCCCAATGATGTTCTTCTCTGGAACATTCTTCTCGCTGTACATGATGGATCCATTGATTCAGGATTTTAGTATATTAAATCCCTTAACACATCTCAACGAAGCTTGCCGATCATTACTACTAAAACAAGGAGCATTAAATGATGTTATCTTCCCATTAGTAGTCTTATCAGTTTATGCTATAGTCTTCACAATTATTGGAATTGCCTTGATGTGGCGTTTAACCCAAGGAATGCAAGAATAGATGGCGAGAGGAATATGACTAAAGAAAAACCCAAATATGGATGGTATGCGAGCGGGTTTATCCTATGGTTCTTTCTATTTGGTTTAATAGGAATAGTTCTTACACTTTCTAACTTCCTATTTGATTTCCCATTAAATCTAGCATTAGTAACTATTGGAATTGCTCTTATACTAATATTTCTGTGGCCAGCAATAGGTATGAGTTTATTAAACATAATTTTGGTTAAGAAAGTATCAATTACCCCAAGGATGCCAATTCTACTTCAAATTGAAAAACCACAAATATTAGATGTAGGATGCGGAACTGGTCGAACAGCAGTAGCCATAGGTAAGGAATTAACGGATGGAGGGTATTTATATGGTATAGATATTTATGAGAAAAAGGCTATTTCAGGCAACGCACTTGATACAGTAAGAAAGAATGCGAGAATAGAGAGAATTGAGGGTAAAACTACATTTCAATATGGTTCAGCAACAGATATACCTTTTGAGGACAATAAATTCGACATTGTAAACATATCCTCTGTTTTACACGAAATCCATGGTGAAAAGAATCAGGAACAAGCAATGGAAGAAATATCTCGCGTTTTGAAAAATGATGGAGTTCTGTATCTAAGCGAATGGAACCGCTTTTCTTGGCAAACAATTGCTTTTGCTGGGATTTTTTGTTTTGTTTTTAATACTCGTGGTTATTGGCGAAGTCTTCTCAAGAAGTACAAATTTAATGTTACTCATTATGAGAATATATGTGGATTTGGTCTCTTCACAGCACGTAAATGAATTAGTTCTGCTGTCTAACCAAATATCGAGAGAATGAGCTTGTCATTACCAAGATCTAAGATTTTTTAATTATATTATAGAAAGTAGTTTCTGTCTTTCGTTCAATAGATTAATATGTAACTGATTTTATACTAAGAGGAAAAAAGATGACTCAACCTGTGGAAAAAATTACTGCTTTCATTACACGAAGGATAAATCAAAACTTGGAGCTTCTTTTATTCAACCATCCGAACGCAGGGATCCAGATTCCTGCAGGAACCGTTGAGAATGGGGAGAACATTAAGGAAGCACCGATGAGAGAGGTTACAGAAGAAACAGGATTAAAAGAAATCACAATAAAGAATTATATTGGCTATAAGGAAAGTAGGACGTCAAATAATCAATTTCTCATATTGAAAAAATCAAAGGTCTATTCACGTCCAGATTCTACCAGCTTCGATTGGGCTGAACTCAGAAGGGGAACCACTGTTATTGCTAAACGTCGAAAAGATGAATACACACAAATCACGTATAGAGAACATGACAGATATCCAAATCCTCGGTATGTAACGTATCAAATAACAGGTTGGGTTCCATCATATGCTCTAACTAATGAAGTGAGAAGACACTTTTTCCATCTAGAAATAATAGAAGAAGTACCGAAAGAATGGGAACAGTTAGCAGATCATAATGTATTTAGATTATTCTGGTCACCATTGACGAATTTACCTGAAATAGTTGCCCCACAGCGGCAATGGCTTGAATTTGTAAAAGAAACTGGATATAACTTTGACTGAGTCTTATTCTAACAAGAGAGTAGACCAAAATAATTTAAAAACATTTTTAAAATCTCACAAGTACATTAATTAACTTAGCAATACCCAAGATTTTTCTCACCTCTTACTCAAAATCTTTTAGTCAAGCAATCAGAAAAATGAGAAAACGTGATTATGATGAAGAAAAAGTACTTTTCTACAATGATAGTTTTATTAACTCTGTTAATGGGAATCAATACTTTAATAGGAGAACAGTTGACTTTCAACAACCCTAGTCGAGTCAAATATCCGTTAAATATACACCGTCCCACTTTATATGTCGATCGAACCACTCCAATAACCATTAACTCCGATGCAGATTTACTTGCCTTCCCAAATATGAATGGAACAGGTGCTGTAGATGATCCTTATCGAATTGAATACTGGAATATCACGACGTCCAGTTCTCCATTGATCTCAATCGCTCATACGACTAAGTACCTTAGCATTGCGAATAACTCTCTAAACGGGCTGAATAGTGCAGCTAGAGGAATTAATTTGGATAATGTAACAAATGCTATTGTAAAAAATAATACTGTCATGAATATTTATACACATGGAATAGTTGTTGATAATTCAAAACAAAATATCATAAAAAATAACACAGTTTTTAACTGCGCCGAAGCAGGAATAGAACTCTTTAATTCATCAAATAATCTTATTTCTCAGAACATTGTTTATAATAATGGGTGGGATGGAATACGGTTAATTATTTCCAGTCACAATAATATGATTGAAAATAACACTGCCTATGGAAATACGTGGAACGGGATCCGCGTAGAGCATGATAATAGAAATAATACAATTGACAATAACAAGGTGTTTGGTAACCTTGAAGGTGGGATCCGATTAGAGGATTATGGAATTTTCCGCCAGGATTGGAATGCATCACAACCTACAGTTATGATATATAATGGTGATGGAACTCCTCATCCAGGGGTAGGGGATTTTGTCTATAAGCTGGACGAATGGGGATTTAACTGGATGATCACTGGAAATCTTGAACCAAATACCCTGCAACTAACAAATATGTTAATCGTTAACGCACCAACTTATATTGACCCAGGGCACCAACAGAATATCAAAAATTGGTGGTTTTCGGGCAATCACACTATTTGGGTAGCGGGTGACTCAGATTATGGTGGTTTTTGGAATCCAGATACTGTTAATCATTTATTAGGCAATTTAAGTTCAAAAATTATTATTCAGGACGATGCCATTGATGATCCTGTTGAAAATGATGGTGCTTCATATCGTGTGATCGCTAATGAGACCAATACTAATTTGAATGCATTATTTTCTGCAGAAAAGCAGCAATTTCAATTTCATGGTCCAGCACCTGTTGCTCCTAACTCCCTCTATCCTTACGCATGGGGTGTAGGCGGGTTGGAGACGGAAAACACAACTTGGTTGATCAACAGTTCAGCTGCTTCCCAAGTTCTAGACCAAGATAACGACAATGGAGGCCCTTGGGAATCTTACCCTATCGGTTCCAGCGAGTCTTATACCCTAATGGCGATGGAAACGGTGAATGAATCGTCAACTATCCTCGTTTCTGGAGAAGCAATTTATTCTGAGTACAAACAGATGTTCGGTAAAATGAGTATGCACACCAACCGTCCCTATACAACAATACCTTTTATCAAAAATTTGTTAAATCATACGTTATATGAAGCCGAGATCTCTAGCCAATCAGTAAATTGGAGGAAGATCATTCCAAGGACAACAAATAACACAATTAGTAACAATTGGGTTTCTAACAACGCGGTGAATGGGATTGAAGTCTTCAAATCAATCAACAATACAGTCTTTAACAATACTGTAGTGAATAACAATGAAAGCAGTATACAAGTCAGTGTCTCTTATAATTGCTCAGTGATTAATAATACAATAAATTCGAGTAAGGGATGGGGAGGAATTTTCCTATATAGAGCTTACCAATGTGACATCATAAACAACACAGCGCATGATAATATCAATAATAGTATAGTTCTTGAGTCCTCTGGCTTCAATGTTCTTAGAGAGAATACAATTTACAAAAGTAATTATGCAGGAATTCGTATCACTACTGAATCCAGAAATAATACGGTTGTAGATAACACTGTTTATGAAAATAAAGAAGATGGTATTCGTGTTGAATCAAGCGGTTATACAATAATAACCAACAACACTATTTATACAAACGGATGGATAGGAATACGAATGGAGTTTTCTCGTTTTAGTTTTGTAGACCGAAATATCATTTATAACAACTCTGAACGAGGAATTCTAATGAGACGTAGTTCTTTTAGTGTTATTGCAGATAATACAATCTATAATGATACTATAAATGGTATTGTACTTCGGGACTCTTCTCATACCAATAAGCTGATCAATAATACCATCTATGACCATAATGGCAGTGGGATTTTCGTTTGGGAGTCATCGAATGATGTTGAAATTATTAATAATACAGTGTACAAAAATGCTTATAGTGCATACGGAGATCCTGACGCAATGTCTGCAGATATCTCCCTCTATTTTGTATCAGGTGCTATAGTGGTGAATAATACTGCCCATAGTTCCTATGATAAGGGAATAGCCCTCTGGGAGGGGGTAAACCACTCAGTTGTAGAAAACAACACTGTATTTAATAATACTGATAATGGCATTTTCGCTAATATCTCCAATAACAACTTTATTTTCAATAATACTATCTATAACAATAGTGAAATTGGAATGAGAATAGATTCTTCGAATAATAGTCTTATAGCTAATAATACAGTTTTTGATACCCTTAATAATCGTGCTCAGATTGGTCTCTTTTGGTCGAGGAATAATACTATCATTGATAATAAGGTGTTCAATGGTACTGGCTTTGGAATAATGCTCGGAATATTAGCAGACAATAACACTGTGTCACATAATACAGCATTCAACAATACGAACGGAATTGCCCTAGTTTTAGGCGACAACAATACGGTAGTCAATAACAACGCCAGTCATAATACTAGACACGGAATTTGGGTTCGCCGCGCGAATAATAACAGTCTCTGGAATAATAATGTCACCAATAACAATGAAACTGGAATAGACGTTTCCCTCTCGAATAATACCATTATCGAGAATAATAATGTCACCAGTAATAATGAAGGCGGAATAATCCTTAACTCCTCCTCTTACAATCTTATTGAAAATAATAATGTACATGATAATGCTAATAGGGCTCAAATTGGCCTCTTGGATTCCTCTATGAATAACACTCTCGTTGGTAATAATGTCTTCAATGGTGATCTAAGTGGAATATTCGTTTTCTACTCCAAAAACAACACTGTGTCACACAATACGGCTTTCAACAATACATATGCTGGTGTAACGCTGTATTATTCCGACAACAATACACTTGACAATAACAACGCCAGTCATAATATTGGACGAGGAATGTCGATCGAATTTTCCGATGACAACGTTATTATGAATAACAATGTCACACATAACAAAGAAGAAGGAATTGTCCTTAATTCATCCTCTACCAATCTCATCGAAAATAATTTAGCTTATAATAATACTATTGGGGCTCAAATTTGGCTTGATTATTCAGATGAGAACACTTTGTATAAGAATATCGTTTACAACGGTGATTTAAGCGGAATTTTCCTGGGTTATTCAGATAACAATACTGTGTCACACAACACAGCATACAGCAATTCATTTGGGGGAATTTCGCTTTATTATTCTGATGACAACAAAGTTCTTGAGAATAATGCTACCCATAATTTTGGATTTGGAGTTTGGA